>NZ_JBBHKU010000001.1:0-2710 GCF_037389295.1 Stygiolobus sp. RP850M
TTCTTACTCTTTCCCATATTGTTGAGTAGTCTAGGCTTGTTGGGATGATTTTCAGTCTCTCTAGTGCTCTCAATACTCCTTCAATGGCCCTATAAGGTAAGAACAAGTGGAGGAATGCTAGGAATTCGTTGAACTCCTTTGGTGCCTTGTAGGTTTTCTTTGCATGTCTATTCTCCTCTGCTAGTAAATCCCACCAGTGTTCGAAGACGTAGAAGGGGAACATTAGGGTATATCTCATTATAACGTTCTCGTCGTACTTGTGCCAATCCCTCTTGTACTTACTCTTTCCCATGGGTAATACTCGTAATTATTTTTTATAAATTTTTGTATAATTCTGAAGTAGTCCACAAAGCACGGTCTTAAGATATCCTTAACTTAGTCAGTTGGAGTGAATAGGACTTTCTTTATACACAACCCTCAATGAAGGTATATCACTCGTTATTCGGTAGAAAGTACACTTCAGTTTGTGGCTACTACAACAAAAGTCAAGGATAAAACTAAGTTTAATCTTGAGAGCTTAAGGCCTAAATCCTAATTCCTTTAAGCTTTTGGCACTTAATTCCTCGATAATAGATTTGATACCGTACCGTGTCGTATTAAGTAATAAAGAAGGTGAGGTATTTATTAGCCCAGACGGAAACCAATGTAGGTTTTGAACGAAAATGACAGCTTTATATTCCTCCGATTTAAATAGTTGATCTATTATTAAATGATTAGAAGACTTTGAAAAGGAGTACTTTTTGGTAGTGAAAGAACATTAGATAAGATAAGGGAGGTAATAAAAAGTTGAACGAACACAATAAAAACTTGTTGATAATATAATAGGTAATCATGGAATAGTTAGAATAAAGAGGAAGAATTAACTTAACCCCAAGGGACGAATTTACTACGTTAAATATTCTCGTAAAAGCTAAAAATTGCCCCTCTAAGCTAGTAAGGATGAAAATAAGTGTTATAATTCCGACGCTTAATAACGAGAGGACAATTAAACTTGCAGTCAGTTCCTCTCTCAAGGTGGCTGACGAAGTAATAGTAGTTGACTCTTTTTCCACGGACAGAACAGTAGAAATTGCTGAAAATGAAGGTGCAAGAGTTCTTCAAGTGAGAGGCAGTAGGCTAGTAGCCAGGGTTGAGGGAGCAAAAATTGCAAGCGGAGATTACGTAGTTAACCTTGATTCAGACATGTACTTCTCTGAAAACTTTAAGGGATTTGAAGAGAAAGTTATAGCATTAGGGGAAATAACTGTTGGCAAAGGCGTAGTCCACAAATTAATGAGCATGGAAAGGGGAATAACTCATAAAAAGTGGGCTGAGAATCTATCAGTTAGCAACGGTGGTATTATCCCCAGAATGTATGATAGGCAACTTCTATTGAAGGCTTATGAAATGATACCTTTAAACTTGAAAGATAGGCTTAACGCCTTTGAGGACAGTGTGATCTATTATAATGTTATGAAACTATACAAGGAAGGAAAAGTTCAGTTTATTCCTAATGCAGTTTATCACGTGGAAGACGACTCCTTTTGGCGATTTATGAGGAAATGGTATAAGTATGGTAAGAACGCTAAATTATTGAGAGGGACTGAGTATGAGAGGTTTATTTATGAGAGGAAGACTAGACCGGGGTTAACTTTTAGTGAGAAGGTAAAACTGCTACCAGTAACTTTAGTTAAGGGAATTCCGTTTGCCTTAGGATATTATCTATAACGCTAGTACTTTCAGAAAGTTTATAGCTTTATCTTAAGGATTTACCGTTAAATCCTAGTCTAAGGACTATTAGTAAATACTATCGGATGATTCTAATAGAACCAAGACAATTTTAAGATGCACGTCTTGTGAGTTAATACTAAGTAAAAAGCATATTGGAGGGCCCGTATTTAGCACATGTTAACGAGCGTTAAAATTAAAGAGAAAGATTGTTAAAGCAGAGTGCGGGAAGAGAAGGATTTATCGTTGTTATACTGCAAAGATATTAAAATTTTGTATAATTAATTTCTCTCACAGCTTTAGGCTTAATACTTTCTTTTTCCTATATCATACTGTGAGTTTATTACGTTACGGAAGTATAGGGATAGAGATACCTATAGGATACTAGTACGTTTATTACTCAACGTTCATAGTAGGTGAGTATGATTTCCTAAGGTTCAAGAAAGAAGACACTGTACTAGATGCCGGAGCTTTTGTAGGTGATTTTACAGTGAAAATATCTGGAAAGTTAAGGAAGTAGTAATTTTAGAGCCGTTACCTTAGGCTTTCAAAATTCTGAAGAGGAACGTGAGTGTGGACAACAATTTTGTTAATCTAAAATGAATTATTTGAATTGTTTGTGCTTTATTGATAGAACGTTGACGATAATACTTTTTTTAGGGTGCGTACGGGAATTAATTGGAGGTGAGATTACGGGAACTAGGTGGAAGGTTACCGTGCTCACCCAAATTTTAATGGAGTATATTAACCTTAGCCCTAGGTTTTACTCTAGGGACACCTTAGCCTATGCATTGGCCAACCAGTTTCCGGGTTATCCTATATAGGTCCTTTCAACCCACGTGGCAACGTTAGCTAATACTATGCTTGAAGTTTGAGCGAAAGATTTATAGTCTTTTTCATAATAACTGCAACGGGGGCTAAAAGTGAGTTAAATCTAGTGTTAGTAATGGGGGCTGTTGGGCTGAGTGTGCTGAGGACCTTAATTCGCTTTGAACCCAACAGC
>NZ_JBBHKU010000002.1:0-4928 GCF_037389295.1 Stygiolobus sp. RP850M
CATACCAAGCTTTCATTAGTCTTCACCACTAGTCTTGTAAGTAATCCTATATAATCTTTGTGACAAGAAAATTATATATCCTATTGATAGAATAGTTCACAAGGACATTTGTTCGGGCTTTCTCAATGAGTGGGAGTATTATCAGCCCTATCCTATTTTAACCTTTAGAGTTATACCACGGGTAAACACAAATTTTACTCCTAGACTCATTTTGGATTCTTACTCGACCTCGAAAAATATTATTTATATCACATATAGATATCACATATAGATAAAATTTCACTATATATCAAATATAGATAAAATTTATTATAACCGACTTATACTAAAACGTATGAAAGGTCTAAGCGGTAAAATAATAGGACTAATAGTTATCGTACTAATAATAGTAGTTACATTAGGACTATATTTAGCTATGAACCACTCCGCGTCAACGATTACTCCTTCAACTACAACACCAGTAACATCGACATCTAACATTACGTTGAGTGTAGTCACTTTCAGCGGACAATCAGCTAACTTCATACAGTATGCCGGAGAGCTCTTCTCACAAGAACATCCGGGTGTAACGGTGAAGGTATATGCTTATCCGTTCAGCGAGTATATTACTAAAGAGTTAACTGTGCTAGAGGCAGGTTCTTCACAATACGATATAATAGGTTATACTTCGACCTCAGCTCAGAAAGTAGCACCATACTTAGTCCCTCTTAACTCATCTGACTTCAATATGAGCGACATAATAATGCCTCAGGAGGACTTCGGAGGAATTATTTACAATGTTACGTCTCACCAGAATGTTATGATAGGTATAGTTTACGAAACCGCAGTTTACCTAATGGCTTACAAGAGTAGTATATTTGAAAATCAGACCTTAGCAAATGAATTCTACGAAGAATACCATGTTCCCTTTAATCCAGTAATGTGGGATAATTGAACTGATGTTATAGATGCAGATCAATTCCTGACTTCTCACCACGTAACCGAATACGGATTCCTGATAGACGATCACGTGTCCCATGGTATTATTGACGCATATCCGGCAGTATACGGTTGGTATTACATAAGGGACTATAACTTGTCTCATAATGGATACGGTATTCCGGGTTTCAACATAATGTTCGAGAACTATATACTTCCAAGTTTCCAATATCCCTTACCTTCTTTCAATTCCACAGCAGGTATAGAAGCGTTAGAGACCTATAAAGAGCTAGTAAGTTATGAGCCTAATCCCTCTTCACTACAAGTATGCTATGGAAATATAGGAGAATTATACGCTAACGCCTCGGGAGCGTTCTTATTTACGTCACAGATTTCTGAATTACCGAATACACAAGTAAACGAAACATTACTAGCTCCACTGCCTGGAGGATATGCCGAGACCGGAACGGACTTCTTAGGAATAAGCAAGTATTCTCTTCACAAGCAATTAGCCCTAGAGTTCTTACAATTCTTAGTTTCTCCCAAGGTGCAAATGCTCGCATTCCTAAAGTTCGATAAGTTCCCGATATCGAAAGAGGCGTTCACACAACTAATAATGAATGCTTCTATACCTTCTTTTGAGAGGGAATGGCTGAATGCAACGTATCAGGCGGCTTTAGAGGCGTGGGCGAATCCTCCTAACATCCCACCTACCTATTCATCGCTAATCCCAGACTTTAATAATCAGGTATACGCATACTTAACTGGTCAGGTAACCGATCCTAATACAGCTCTACAGACAGCAGCAAGTGAGTGGATAAGTGCCGTAGAGTCGTACTACGGTGGTTAGAGTTTGTCCCTAGAGCTCAGAAACGTGAAAAAAGTGTATAGGGGGAGTAAGACACCGGCGGTAGATAACGTAAGCCTAAAGGTTGAAAAGGGAGAGTTTTTTGTTATTCTCGGTCCATCTGGATCTGGAAAGACAACTCTCCTTAGGATCATTTCTGGTTTGGAAAAACCGAGCGACGGGAAAATTATCATAGACGGACAAGAGGTAAACGAACTACCTCCTTCTAAGAGAAATGTGGGAATGGTATTTCAGAACTACGCATTATACCCCCATAAGACAGTCTTGGAAAACCTCATAATACCTTTAGAAGGCCTAATGTCTAAGAAGGAAGCGATTACATGGGCTGAAGAAATAAGTAAGAAACTCGATATTCATGAGCTTCTTAGCAGATATCCTACAGAGTTATCAGGGGGACAACAACAAAGAGTAGCATTAGCTAGGGCGATCCTAAGGAAACCTAAACTTTTCCTTATGGACGAACCTTTATCAAACTTAGACGCACC
This sequence comes from Stygiolobus sp. RP850M, assembly GCF_037389295.1. Lineage (NCBI taxonomy): Archaea > Thermoproteati > Thermoproteota > Thermoprotei > Sulfolobales > Sulfolobaceae > Stygiolobus > Stygiolobus sp. RP850M. The sequence continues at coordinate 2,272 of NZ_JBBHKU010000002.1, forward strand.
TTTGAGAGTTTCAGCAAGAAAATTGATAAAAGACGTCCAAAGGGAAAACGGGATAACTACTATTTATGTCACTCACGACCACATAGAGGCAATGGCAATTGCTGATAGAGTTGCAATTATGAATAACGGAAGAATAATTCAGGTAGGAACACCAGAAGAAGTTTATAATGATCCCGTTGATGAATTTGTAGCCACGTTCTTCGGTAACCCACCCATGAAGATCGTATCAGGGAAGATTCTAGGGCTTGAGGGAAAGATAGGCGTAAGGGCTGAAGACGTAGAGGTGGGAGAAGGAGACTTAATAGGAAAAGTTACAGACGTTGAATTCTGGGGAGACAGATACTTAGCATACGTAAACTTGAACGGTGACACAATTCCAGTTTTTGTTAGTTATAAGCCTAAAGTGGGTTCTGAGGTAAAGATTAAATTAAGACGTTACAAAAGGTTCTTATGAGATATTATTTACCCTATTTAGCTTACATCACAGCTTTTGGTGTAATACCCTTTATATTCACATTTGCCTTAGTAGGAATAAATTTAAAAGAAGCTGAAACGATGTTCAAACTAGTTCCTTTAGATACAATATTCTACAATACACTGGTGTTCTCTTTAACTTCTGCAATTGTAACTACCGTAGTGGGGACATTATTAGCTATATTTGTAGATATGGTGAAAAAAGGAAAGAGGTTATTGTCAATCCTCGTAATGCTACCCTATTCTATTCCTTTTACATCTTCCGCCTTGATATGGAGTATAAGTCTATATGGTAATTACGGATGGTTTTCCTACTTGTTTCATATCCCTTTTGATCCGCTTTATTTAGCGTCTACAGCAATATGGGCTGTAACTGGAGTAAACATATGGTCTATGATCCCTATGTCCTTCCTAATTATGCTCTCGGCATTTAGATCCATACCTCAAGAAGTTAGAGAGGCGTCGGAAGTAGATGGATTAACCTTATCGCAATTCTACTTTAGAATAGCCTTACCAATGACTAGCAAAGCCTTTTTACTATCCTTTCTGTTGCAATTCATTCTAGCACTTGGTAATTTTGATACTCCTTATGTTCTTACTCAAGGAGGTCCGGGCTTTGCCTCAACTACTTTACCTCTTTTAGTATATGATGAGATCTTCCTTTTTGTTAATTTTTCAGGAGGCGAATTAGCTGCCGCACTCTTAGGTGCTATCTCAGTGATACCTGCACTTCTTATCTTACTACTCATAAAGAGCAAAAGGACACCGTTTCCTTCACCGAACTTTAAGATTCCTAACAATATCTTTAAAAGTATAGTGTATGCTATGTCTATTTTTATAATTTTCCTTTTAGATTTTCCAGTATATTGGATGTTCCTTGTAGCATTAAGACCTAGCATATATGACTTTAGATCTCCACCAGTTCTTTTACCCACTTCAATAGACCTGAAGTACCTATCTACGTGCTTCTCTTCATCTGTACCGTATTTAATAAGTAGTGTAGTAGTAGCCTTATTTGCATCGTTACTGACAATATTTCTAGCCTTACCATCTTCATATGAAATCGAGAGAAAAAGGGTATTGTGGCTTCTCTTAATTTCAATCTTTCTGTATTCTTTACCTTCAACTTCATACATAATACCTCTTTACCTATTTTTCTCTAAGATAGGATTGTTAAACACGTGGTGGGCTCTCATATTATCAACTCCAGTTTTTACAGCAACGTTTGCGGTGTGGATAATGTTTAATTTCTTTACTTCTTTTCCTAGAGCTTGTGACGAGGCTGCTGAAGTTTTCGGAATTAAGAGAAAAATTATCAGGATAATTACACCACTCTCTAGAACTACTATTCTTTCAACGTTTCTACTTTCTTTCATATTTAATTGGCACTTGCTGTTCTATCCGCTTTTGCTGAGCGACACACCATATAACATGGGGTTTCCACCTAAAGGTGCCGAAACGATAACCATCTTCGCACTACAAGCTATAGGAGACGAAACGGTAAATTGGGCAGCTCTAGCTTCTTCTGCACTGATTGCAGCTTTACCAGTTATGGTTATAAGTTTCTTCACGATCGACAGGGTGATCAAAAGCGATAGTAAGAGCGGTCTAAAATTCGTGTAAGGGGAAAATAAACGGATTAATTAAAAAAGAGATATATGGAGTTTTTTAAGAATTGAAAATTTTACCTTTGTTCCCTAGCGCTTGTCTCTCCCTCTTCCGCCCATAAGTTCACCATATGGATGTGTATAATGCAATAAGTTTTTTAAATTCCCTGATGTAAGGCTCAGGAGGAAATTTTTTACAGCAGTTATGGGAATCTTAGGGAGGTAATACAAAGAAGTCGGTATTAGCGAGAAGTTTTTAATTTTAGACGTCGTCCCGCTGAAAAGATGTCAAACGGAAAAGGACAAATCGAGTTAGCTAAGGAGAAGTTGGTCAAGGCAGTGAACAAAGTTCTGGGCGTGATCAGGAGGAACGGGAGGAGCAGGAAGGTCGAGTTAGCACTAGTCCTCATGACCCTGCTAGGTGGGAGGGCCAGCGTCAAGAACGCATCAGAGACGTTCGGGTTGGACTACGCAAACCTGCTGGAGGCGTTGGGAGAACTCGAAGACGCGTGGAAGGACTACTTGGAGGTCCTGTCGGTGTTGGTGAAGGGTGAGTTGGCAGTAATCATAGACGAC
>NZ_JBBHKU010000003.1:0-5228 GCF_037389295.1 Stygiolobus sp. RP850M
TAACAGATACACAGCTACAAGGATTGTCAACATTTTTATAAAACCGTCAGGTACTGATGTGGGCAGTAAAATCAGCTCGTTGTTGTTTTCACTCTTTTCAATGAAATGTAGTCTTATATTTCCGTCCTCAGTGAAAACCGGTCTTAGAGAGATGTTGTTTTCAACTAAGAAATCATAAACTTGTTTAGTGTCATTAATTCTAGACAAGTTATTGCTTATCACCTTAACTAACCCGCGACCGTTTTCATCTAACGCTTCTGGGAATGTGAAATAGACTGGAGATACTGCTGTTTGAGGAACTATTCTGAACACTCCTACGTCATTTAGGAAATTCGTCATGAAATTAAAGAGTTCAGGTGGAAGGGTGGCACTGAGATTTAATGCTATTAGAGGTTGTGCAAAAAATAAGTTAAATACACTTAAATTAGGAGGAATTGTTATCTCTTTATTTTCATATCTTATTACGTTGCCTCTTCTTTCCATGCTGTAAGAGTCGAAATTTATAATTTCCTTTTTTATCTGCAACTTATTTAGCGAAATCTCATAATGGTAATCTTTACCCTTATATTCACCATCGATCTCAAAGGAGATGTCCAAATTCTCATCTTGCATAAATACAACGTTCTTGTAATCTCCCCATCGAATGAAGGGATAAGGTGGGTAAGATAGAGGTCTTATAAGTTGCTTTAGAAAACTAAAAGCGTCGACAAGATTAGTTTTACCAGAACCGTTAGGCCCTACAACGATACTTACTTTCCCAAACTCAAACTCACTGTCACGGTAACTCTTGAAGTTTTCTATCTTTAATCTTTTTATCACATGACACAATAAGAAATCTCGTTTAAAGCTCTTGCTTTGTTGACGACTTTACGCTTTAATATTTTCTGGCATTAAGCTATAGGGTTTGGGCTTCATAGGATTTCATATTATTTAATATCAATCCTCAGCCCTTGGACTTCAGCAGAGTCACGGGGACATTGCCCCCTTTACACCGTTTGTCCCTACACTTTCATTTCAATCATTTTATGTTCAATCATGATCAAGTGCAGGGACTAGGCCCTCAACCATAGGTGGGTCATGGGACTCCTTCGAGCCCAACGGCACGGGGCTCACATCTCCGTAATCACTCCCACACTTTTGCCCACATCGGCGTGAGAGATCATCATTTATTAACAAAAGTTTGTTACAAACAGACAAAAAGATTTCTATCAACGTGAAAAAGGATTCAGCCCATCACGGCTACATTAACAAAAATTTATGAGTCAGTAGTAGCCAAGGTTTAAAATCCTTCACGGAGCTTGTATTACTATGAAGTTATACTTATCTAATCTAGGTCCCATAAAGCACGGTGAAATCGAGTTAGGTGACATCACGCTTTTCGTTGGAAAGCCCAACACTGGCAAAAGCACTGCTATGAAAGCGCTATTTTATTCCCTTTACTGCCCAGGCAATCTCATTAAACTAAAGCAGGACAGCATTGAGGTAAAGGATAATTTGTTTCTCCTACACTTCACTATCGACAGAGAGGGAACGAAAGAAAACTACAAGAGTTTCATAAGTGATTCATTACCAGAAGGGGAGTTTAAACTAGAACCTATAAACGTTTTGGATTTCATACTTACTCAAAAACTGAGTTATGAAGAGGAGTACAGACCATCAACGTTACCTCCAATGTTTTTTACGAAAACGTGTAGTGATGAGGATATGAAACGTTTAAGGTTTTCCCTTAGCAACACAATTTACAAAATCAGCGTCAACGGTGATAAAGGAGAAGTTAAGGTTGATGTCTCTGATGTAAGTGAAACCTGCTTAAAGGATAACGAAACTCTTTCATCTATTTCCACTATTATGTTGAATATTGCAGAACAACTAGTAAACTCCCAGTACTGCATAGGGTTTAACGAGTCTCTAAGCAAAAATGGAATCAACGGCGTTGTCTACATTCCTTACGGTAGGTCTTTCTTAGCGCTTCAGAAGTTTATATTACAAGAAATTTTGAACTCTCCCACGTCGCCATCGCCTTCCCCCTTTTCGTTGTTGGAAAAAATATCTAATATAATTAGAAGAGAATTGGTAATGGCAATAAACCCCCCGTTTAAAATTACAAGACCTAATTATCTGACGGAATACTTCAAGGGCTTAACTACATACAACGAGAAAGTATTCAACTTGATAAAACCGCTATTGAAAGGACAAGTAAAAAATGATGGCGGGAACTTAGTTTACACTGAGGAAAATAAGAAAATACCGTGGGAGTACGTTTCAGCTTCAGTACTAGAGATCGTAAGTTTCTTGCTCTCGGTAAAGGTGGGGAGTCTGATATTGTTTGAAGAACCTGAAACACAACTACACGAGGAATTACAACTACTAATGGGTATGGTTCTTTACGCTTTATCCTCAATTAACCGTATCGTGATTTCTACTCACAGCCAGACTATAGTTTCCACTATCGCCCACCTGAGTATGTTAAAGCCCACTAAGGAGGAGTTAAAGGACTTGTTTGAGGACTTGAAAGTGAAGGATTACGAGGCGTTAGCAGAAGCCGTAGAAAAGGCTAATGAAAAAGTTAAGGTTAAAGTATATCACTTTACCGAGGGAGAGGTTAAGGATGTGAGTATCGACTATGTCGTGAGGGGTTTGCCTGGTACTAAGGACGTATTGGAAAAGGAGTTTAGGTGGTTTTCATCACTTCATTCGAAGAGATTGTTCGGGCAAAAGTGACGTAGTTTACTCGAGTTAAGAAATCCTATTAGAGGCGTTCGAACAAAGGTGAGAGATTATGGTAAGTTTAAAGGTCGAGAAGGGAGTACTTGAGGAAAATTGCTGCAAGTTTTTCATAAAAGACGATAATGTGTTACTTTTTATAGACATGGAAGAGGCTTTTAGGGGACTAAATAAAGTAGAAGATGAGAATTTAAGAAAATTTTACACTGGTAACTTAGAGGAGATTGGCATTAATTCACGTGAGCACTGCGATGCTATCGAAATAGTGAGAGATGCAAAAGGCGAACTGATAATTAAAATCATTGAATTAACAGCAATGCAGGGCAGGGATCTTCCTACGTTACTAAACAAGATGAATTTTTGCGTAGCATTTATAAACACTCTAGTGAGGAGGTCTTTGAATTTAAGTGCTAATAATGTGAGATACGTAACTGTATTTGTGGTTAACCCTAATGACGTTGACAAGGTCAAGGAATACATCGAGAGAAATATGGATATCATAACTAACACCTATCGCTGGTTATATTATTTTACCAACACGTTAGTACCGGAAGTGATACCATGTGGAAAACTGTCCAACTAAATTAGGAAGTTTATCGGCCTAGCCTAAAGTTTATTCTGTTAAAGAGAAAATAGATATTATGTCCATAGCATGATAATTGAGCTACTCAGGGATTAATCCTTCTATTGATAGTAGCTATCTTCATTTAAACAGTAGCTCTGATCGCTTTAACCTTCCTAGCCATTAAAAGAAACTAGAAAAAGAAGTATAAGGGGGCTATCCATCCCTTGAAGAGGCTTTACACCCCTAATCCTCCTTTTCTCTGTAATCAGCTTATATTGCATTTAACTGAAGTAAGCTTCATATTACTTTGTTAGTATGATAAAAGTATGAAGATAGTACTTTAAAACTAAAAGATGAGTACTATGAAATAGCCGAGCAGATGGTTGAAATGGGTTTTGGCTAAAAACGAGGCATTTAACTTATACGGCATAAATAGGGCTGTGGAAGAAATAGAAAGGAAAAAGAAAGTAAAGAATTGACCGAAAAATGATTAAAAAAGGTTTACCTTTCGAGTTACCTACATCTAACGACGTCATAAGTGATAGAGAACAATTTTATCCACAATTTTATCGCTGCTCTCATTTACCATAATTTCGTCATCAGTAAAGGATTCACCAGTGGAGTGTTGTTAAATTCATGGATATGTTGAAAACTCAGCCGATAGACGTTGATGAGGTTTCTGAGTCCTACACTTCCTCTATCAACCCGTTTAACGGTGAGAAGTTGAGGAAGGGAAAGCAAGTAGTGAAGAAGGTTATCAAAGTTTTTAACCCCTACCTGATGACGGCTCTGCTCACGAGGGCTGGGGATTAAGGTTTTCAAGGTGAACGCTAGGTACTTGGAAAGCGGTGAAGTTCTTCTGGGTAGACAACTAAACGCATCGCTAGACATATACCTCAAGATGTTAGGGTTTCCACCTCTTTTTTACTTCCACTGAGAGTAGGTGGGTCGGGGTTATCCCGCTAGAGGGACGGAGGGGTATGAACGGGGCAATGCTCCGTGACTCTATTGAAGCCCAAGGGCTGAGAATTGGATACAAATTCATGAAAGTTCAATGAAGCCCAAACCCCAGTTTAAATACAGATATAGTTAGGAGGTCAGTAAACTGTCTAAAAATCGGATTTAGATAATTATGATTTCAGCTCCCAATTACCTTCTCAGCGTTCTCTAGCAATTTTTTAACCCCTTCTAGGTAAGGGATTATATCAGTTACACTGAGTTTAGACTCGTGAAAACCCCAAACGTGAAGGAAATATGCACTACTCCACCCATTAACTACCCATTCACCCAACATTTTTGAAAGAGAGGCCGATGCACTACCTAAAGTGTAAGCATACCATCTCCCTTCCTTAACAGCTTGTTGATACTCTGGCAAATTAAACTTCTCCGCTAAAGCTTTAATAGCTTCCTCAGCAACCTTATACGCCTTTTCAGAAGCCTGTACCGAATCGCCTTTCTTTAAGTACTCCTCGGCCTCGTCCATATATTTCCTAGCTAGGGTAAGTCTAAGCTTTATTCCCTCTTGAGGGTCTTTCCTCGACATTGCTGTAATTATTAAATCCTCAACATCAATTCCCATCTCTTCAGCTTTTTTTATTAACTCTTCCATCATAAATTACCTAGTTAAGGACAAAAATATACTTAACGAGATGTACACAACTTGAGGTTTTACCAATTATTATATTGGAATACAAAACTTCTCATTTTTCAAGTGGTGTTGCATAAAAGTGTTTACCCGTGGCGTAACTTTTCCTTACTTTTAATTACTTCTAATTCCGTTACGGGCACCCCCTATATAGGTTTTACTAGTCGAGGAGAGAGTGTGGACAACATTTTCACTCATTTGAAATATTTACATTTATTATCACCCCCTTATCTAACAAATACACCGGGCAGTAAAGGATGTTATAGATAAGGAAATAGGTTGCGAACCATCTCT
>NZ_JBBHKU010000004.1:0-5978 GCF_037389295.1 Stygiolobus sp. RP850M
GGCAAGAGAAACTTAGAAAATAGTACTTGAGGTTTGCACCGAGGATTTGTTGTCGAATTTTTGCGGTTTTTAGTAAGCATCATATGAAGGATTAAATTATTTTGCTTTTATGCCACCGGATCAACAAAACAATAAAAATTATTTTCGACATGGAGTATTTTGGTTGTATAATTGGTTCAAGGCGGATGATAATAATAACATGAGTGTAATCTTCTTATTGATGAATGGAAATATTTTCAATTGCACACTTGCCTTACAACAATATGGCTTTAATGGATATAGTGCAAATGCAATACCACCAAACCCACCAGCATCTACATATAATGATCAAAAATTTTGCATCCTACATCAGCAAGTTTTCCTTTTACAACTAGATCATAAGCAACTCTACTTAGGTAATCTGCTTCGGTGTTTAACTCTCTAGGCACCCATTCTACCTTAGCATCTAATTCCTCTTTCAACTCTAAAGCCCTCTTATATAAAGGTATAATTCTCTGTGCCTTAACTCTATACTCTCCGTTTAACTGCTTTACCACAAGTTGAGAGTCGCCTCTAATTATAGGCTGAAATACATTGAGTCTTTTCAACTCCTCCATCAGGCATATTATTCCCGTATATTCAGCTACGTTATTAGTAGAGTCCTTTGAGAAAGGCTTTGCAGCAAGTCCATAACCTTTGATTTTTTGTCCGTTATTCAAGATTATGAGATAACCAAAGGTCGCTATACCACCTGGGTTTTTTGGCTCGCACAATCCGTCAAAGTAACCTACTATCACAAGGTTCATTTATTTCGTAGTTTTGTTTAAAAATGTTATCGCTGAGTTAGGTGTTTACCCGTGACGTAACTTATCCTTACTCTTAATCTAATTCCGTCACGGCACCTCTCTCAAGGACTCATACACATTCACCCTTAACTCATTGGGGCTAGTCGAGAAAAATACCACTTCCCTCCCATCCACCTTCCTTACCAAGTCAAGAGGGGCAATAGAATCCCTTTCCAAAAGAACTCCACCGCTTTCCAAGTACCTAGCGTTCACCTTGAAAACCTTAATCCCCCCACCCTCGTGAGCAGAGCCCGTCATCAGGTAGGGGTTAAAAACCTTTATAGCTCTCTCAACTATCTGTTTCCTCTTCTTCAACTTCTCACCGTTAAACGGGTTGATAGAGGAAGTATATGACTCAGAAACCTCATCAACGTCTATCGGCTGAGCTTTCAACATCTCCACAAATTTAACAACACTCCACTGGTGAATCCTATGCCTAAGCTTATCATTTTTATCACCCTCCATCTTCTCCTTAGACCTTGAGGAAAACTTACCTACTACGACTTTAGCACTTAAGCTCCTAGCAAGCTCTGTTATCCTTTTTACAGTCTTCCTCAGAATGTCGAGCTTCCTCTCCTTTTCCCTTAATTTCCTCAACTTCTTCTTAACTAGTTGGTCCTTAGTTGAATGCCCCTTAGTAATCTCTTCCCTCCTCAGGGAGTAATTAACCACAACCCTCCCTAACCCAGTCTCATATCTCCTCAGTTCCTTGAGTTTAAAACCCTCAAAAACCGCTAAAGTGACGTTGTTCTCGTTAACGTCAATAGAGATATAATTACCATCCTTGGACTCAACCTCAACCTCCTTCTCAAAAGTCAACCAAACTAGGACTTTCCTACCAACTAATCTTAACTTAAGCTCTTGCGAAACCCTCCAACTCTCATATACGTAGCGGGTAAATTGTTTAGTGAACTTGAGGGGTATCTCAACCCAACCCTTGTGAGTTAAAACGCTGATGAACACTCTGTTAAACCTCCAATTAATCATAATTAGGAATAGTGATCATAACCCTTTTGTACTCTGGTTTATCCTTCCTCGTTAATCCTTTTTTCCTCCTCTCCCTAAAACTCTTAACAATCCTTTCAGCTACGATATAAGCACCTTCAATAACCCTTGAAGGTAGGAAGGGGTACTTCTCCTTATAGTCACTGTAAAACCTCTCGTGCAACTTCTTCCTAGTAGTTGGTAAAACCTCGAAGAGTATCACCCCAATCATTTCATTAACAATCAAAATCATATGAGTCCATTACCCATGAAAAATACGCCCCTAAGTAGTTGGCCTTTTCTATTACGACTAGTAATAACAACCACTGGCATATAAAATTTCATAAAAGAGATTAAAACGAGTATAAGGGAGCTAAATAACGCCTAATATTTGGCTCAACTACTTTTCCATTTAGGAATATAAATTTCACCTAGGGGTCCTAGATTGCAGAACTTGGAATTTAAATCAGCCTTTACAAGAGTATTATCAAAAATTAGTAAATGGCTATAAACTTGCGTTATAAAAATAAAATTTTCATCTTAAAAGTAAAGTAATTTAAATAAATAAGCTTATAAGTTGTAAGACGCTATAACAATTCATGTCCTCGGTCTCAAGGGTCGCGATTTTAGGACTGGTAGGAACTACTATAGAGTGGTATGACTACTACTTATTTATCTATGCCGCTCTACTAGCATTTCCTAAACTCTTCTTCCCTTCATCTAATTACCTTGTGTCAATATTAGCCTCAGTATCATCATATGCAATAGCGTTTTTCGCAAGACCTTTAGGTGCGACAGTTTTCGGTCACATTGGTGATAAGTTAGGAAGAAGACACGCACTGAGCTTTGATTTAGTATTAGTAGGGATAGCTATGATAGCGGTGGGACTAATGCCTGCGTACTCTACGATCGGATTAATAGCACCGATAGCAGTCTTCGCTTTTAGGTTCATACAAGGCTTAGGGGTTGGTGGCGAGTGGGGAGGAGTAGCTACATGGGTTTCAGAACACGTATCTTCAAAGAGGGCTTTATTCACGTCCCTTATTGAGATTGCCTCACCTTTAGGCTTTATTGGTGCAGCCACAGTACTCCTAGTTTTCAGCAAGGACTTTGCTACAATAGGCTGGAGGATAGGCTTTATAGTAGGTGGGAGCGTAGCGTTTTTAGGTGCATTATTTAGATACTTAGCGACGGAAAGCATACCCTTTGAGAAAATAAAGAGCGAGGGCAAGATAAGTAAGGTGCCATCGATAGAGGTCTTCAAATACGCGTGGAAACCGATAATACTACTAATGTTATCGATAGGTAGTGTCTTCATTGCCGTTTATATACCGGCCACAGTAATGCCTAGTCTCTATCTGAAGGTTGTAGGGAAGGAGTTGCATTACCCAGAATATGTTAACTTCTTGGGAATTCAAGTTCCTCTGACTTCAGCCCTAGTTTACTTGTTCTCAATAGCTGGCCTAATATCAAATCCGCTGTTCGGTTATTTAGGCGATAAATTGGGTAGAAGGACTTCACTCATCATAGGTGACTTGTTAATAGCTGCCCTTGCGTATCCTTACGTATACGGGTTCCTGAGCGGTAACTTGTCTCTAGCCTTCGCCATGGAGTTCTTAATAGGTTTTGCTGCCTATGCACCATATGCATCAATGGCGGCCTTCTATCCGGAAAGTTTTCCCACAAAGTATAGGTACAGTGGAGCCAGTTACGGTTTGCAATTGGCTGCCGCAGTAGAAGGAGGTTTGATGCCTATATTACTCGTAGGACTTCTAGGTTTGCCCTCCCAGTATTTAGTACACTCATGGATAGTGACAACGTTCTTAGCGATATGGGGAGTAATATCTGCCATAGCTACTTTAGGTTTGAAGGAAACCAAAGGTGTGGATTTGACTAAGGAGGAGGTAGTAGTTAAGTAAGTTCTTTTTATTATTTATTTTTAAACTATTATGAAAAACCCTCATTCACTTCTTGTTCACAATAAAATTGGAAGAAGTAATACCCTAGACATCCATTATCTATTGATGAAGAAGATAGCAAGAAGGATTGCTGAGGGTAAAGAGGAGTTTTACTGTGTATTTGCTGTGTCCTTTAAGAGTTGCGACCCAACCGATGTAATATGTTATGACTTTAACAAGTGAGGTTATACAAGGCGATCACACAAGGAGTAATGTAAGTGTTTACCCGTGGTGTAACTGGAGAGTTGTGCCACATCTAAGGGCTGAGTTCTTTTTCACGTCAAAAGAAATTTTTTGTCTGTTTATAGCGAATTTTTGTTGCTATATGATGATCTCTCAGGCCGATGTGGGCAAAAGGGTGAGAGTGATTGCAGAGATGTGAGCCCCGTGCCGTTGGGCTCGAAGGAGTCCCATGACCCACCTGTGGTTAAGGGCTAAGTCTCTACAATCGATATCATGAATAAACATAAAATGAATGAAAGTGTAGGGACAAACGGACGAGGAGTTGATATAATTATATTATCTCCTTTTTGTCATTATTACAAACGACGCATCACCCTTAAGCCTCTCTTCGTTAACCATACCTTGGCTTATCTTCTTCATTAGTGAGTACGGGTTGATAACTTTTAATCCAGCTAGTACGTGTTTACCCATGGCGTAACTTTTCCTTACTTCTAATTACTTCTAATTCCGCCACGGGCTAAGGGATCATACACAGTTACCCTTAAGTCCCTGGGGCTAGTAGAAGAAAACACCCTACCTTCCCATCCACACTTTTCTCGCTCTCATCCTCGTGAGCAAAGTCCGTCATCAGTTAGGGAGATCGTCAGTAAAAATTCGTTGGTAACGCTATACAAACATTCTCAAAACAATATTTAGAAGTGATAAAAAATAACTAGCAGTTACGTAAAAGAGTCACAGTCTCATTAAGTTATGTACAAACGTTCATCCACCTAAATTTTGAAGTTGTGAAATAAAAACTATTATTTTATAAGTTACAGCAGTTATGAGATTTCTCGTTAGGTGTAGCCTTGAAGTCAAGGCAAAATCTAATAACTGCTGTAAGTTAATTGATTGGCTATTTTGTAAGCAAAATTAAATACGAAAAATACGTTAAGATCATGTGAAACTAAAAATAGGTGATCAGGCTCCTGATTTTGAAGGAATTACCGACGAAGGGAGAAAAATAAGACTTTCGGACTTCCGAGGGAAGTTTGTAATTCTCTACTTTTACCCTAAGGACGATACTCCAGGCTGTAGAGTTGAAGCAATGTCTTTCCGTGATAGGTATGATGACCTCCAGAAGCTTAACGCTGTTGTAATCGGCGTAAGCGGCGATAATGTGGACTCTCATAAAAAGTTTAAGGAGAAATATAAATTACCGTTCATATTGGTATCTGACACAGAAGGTAAGATAAGGGAGTTATACGGCGTCAAAGGCTTACTTATACCGCCTAGGGTGACATTTGTGATAGACATCGATGGGCGAATTATCCATATTTACTCCTCTCAGCTAAACCCCTCATCTCACGTAAGTGAGGCACTAAAAGTGATAAGGGGCTTAGAGAGTAAAGGATAATACAAAGTTAGAGTAAAGAGTTAGAAACCATTTTTTATCTTTTAAATTATTCTTACTGAAATTAAAGATTTTTATTATATAAACTTTACTATCAAAACATTTCATAGTCTTCAAGTCCATTATGAATAATTTATCATTGTTATCATAATAGAATGAAAAGAAATATGTTGTAATTTATTTGAAATTAAAAAGAGTTTTGCAAAAATCTTATATTAATGGTTGATATAATAAAAACTGAACAAACATGAGTGAAGAAAAACTCGAAAGGTTAATGAAGATAAAGGGAGCAATAGCCGCAGGTCATTTCTCAGCGGACGGTAAACTACTGGGATACAAAGGCGACATACCAAAGGAAATGGCTGAATTAGTAGCCAAGATGTGTGCGGCAAACACAATGATGGGTAGTATGGAGGCAGAAGGATTCACGATGTTAACTAAGATGAAGTGGACACCGTTCCACGGGTGGGCAGTAGCTGCGGGTGACTATGCCGTATGTGCTATGGGACACTATGGAGTGTTCGTAAAGTTATCTGAGGCTGACTTCAATCTAATATTCAAGGAACTGGGAGAAGTAGCTAAATCCTGAGAACTAGAAGTTATCGTTTTCTTTTTTCTTTTCTTTACATTCTCCCT
>NZ_JBBHKU010000005.1:0-6777 GCF_037389295.1 Stygiolobus sp. RP850M
GTATTGCTAACTTAACGTAATTTGGGAAAAGGAGGACTAAGAAAAATTGTAAGGCCAGGAAAGAGAATGAGAGGAATTTCCCTATGACCTCCTTATCAATCTTATAACAGAGCGTATAAATGGTAATATACCAAAGGAGTTTTGTCTGCTCTTATTTGTCGTATAATGTTCTCTTTTGATTTTAATATTTAACAAAGCTCGCTATATAGCAGCTGTTGGCTAGTAGAAACTTAACTATCAGACTCTTTCACTGCCTCGCGATTAAATAAAGAATCCTGGTTATCCTCTTTAAACTATAGGGAGTAAAGCCTTCAATTACCTTAACTTCCTCATTACCTATTATTCCTAACAATTTGAAACCCAAAAGAACTACTATTAATATAACTTCCCACCAATTTGTCAAAGCTAAAAAAGAAAAACCTATTAACGCAAGACTTGCAATTTCCCTCCTTTCCATTTTGAATACACCTTGGAAATGAGAAAAGAGTAAGTAGAGGAGTGAAGTAATAATCGCGTTAAAAGCTTGAGCAATTGCCGCTCCGTAGATACCTATCCTAGGAATAAGATAATAAGACACTCCTACAACCTCTGCTGCGCTAATAATGCCTATAATTATGAAAGGTCTATAATTCTTTTTTGCGGCTATCATAAAAGTCGATAAGAGTTGTAACGGCATCGTTGAAGTTAAGGACAGAATTAACAACTGCATTGAAGGAATACCCGGCACGTATTGAGGGAAAAACTTCGAAATGAAAAGAGGGGAAATAGCGTAACCTAAGATAGCCATGGGTAGGGAAATTAGAGTCACAATTCTAAAGCTAATCGAGGAAATCTCTTTCATGTCCCTTCCCTTTGTGTAATAGTACGTCGAGGAGGGGAGAAGAGAAGAAGAGAAAGACAAGGTAAGCATTGATGGAACAACTGCAGCTAAGGCTACTAACTGGTATATACCCAGATAATAGGAGCCTAGAAGGAAAGCAGTAACTACTCTGTCCCCTTGACCAGAAATGAAATAAACGATACCGGTTAAGTATATAGGAAAACCTACCTTTGCAATTTCCTTAAATGTAGCCTTGTCAAAAGAAAACTTGAATGGGAGGTAAATTTGATAGTATACAGCTTTCATTACGGCCCCTAAAGTCCAAATCAAAATTAGGAGCTCTACACTATGGTAGAAAATTGCCAATATCGAAAAACCCCACCTGGAAATAGTGAAAACTGCATTACCTACATTAACTTCAGTAAACTTACCTAAGCCCGTTAATAATTGGCCTTGATAGTTTGTGAAAAGATAGAGCACGAAATAGGGGATAGACATCCATAAATATGACGAAAAGAACAAGAGGAGAAGGAGGAGGGGAGATACTAGGAGAGAGTAAGAAAGGGATGTGTAGACGATCTTATCATAACCTTGAGAGGAAGCGTAAGAATGTGAAACTTCTCTGGTAACTAACTGGTATGGGAGGATAGAGAAAAATGCTCCAGTTATGGTCTCCATAAGTTGAATTATTGCAACTTTTCCTACAAAGGATGGAGTAGCTAAGTGCCCCGCTACAAGGAAGAATGCTAATGCAAGAACTGAGTTAAATAACGTTGTGGAAAGGAATTTCAGTGCCCCACTTAATGGATTCACATAGTGTAAATACTGTGGAAATTTTTAAAGGTTTAGGTATAAAAAGTAGTTAAGCTTTGTGTTTAAAGATAGATTTTATATGGTTATTTATTCAATTAAAAACTATATTGAAGTATTAAATAAAATAATTTTTATCATTTATAATTATATACATTTTACTATTAGTACCAAAAATTAGCTAAATTGAATAATAAGTTTATCATTTTTGTATACCTTTAAAATCCATATAGGTTTATCCTCATAGTC
This sequence comes from Stygiolobus sp. RP850M, assembly GCF_037389295.1. Taxonomy (NCBI): domain Archaea; kingdom Thermoproteati; phylum Thermoproteota; class Thermoprotei; order Sulfolobales; family Sulfolobaceae; genus Stygiolobus; species Stygiolobus sp. RP850M. The sequence continues at coordinate 1,880 of NZ_JBBHKU010000005.1, forward strand.
TACATTGAACCCTGATTTTCTCAAAATGTCTGGAAGATCCTTAAGGTAATCATGAGACTCTAAGATTATATTTTCTATCCTATTTAATATGTCTACGAGAAGATCTCTTAACACAGTGTATTCGCATCCTTCGCAGTCCATCTTAAATAAGAATATAGTATCAATATTATTTTTTAATTATAGATGTAAGAGATATTGTAGGCACTTTTTAATCTTTTGCTCAAATTTCATTCCAGATCCAATAATGTAAAGAGAAGAGTTGACAGTATTTGCAGCAGGATTGTCTGAAGAAATAATAAATTCTGTATATCCCTCATAATTAGCTAATGCATATGGTAATGAAAATACCTGACTTTCTAGATTATTAATTTTTATATTGTATTTTCCAAGTTCATAAGACTCGGGAAAAGGCTCCAATGCAATAACTTTTTCTGCCCCTTTAATTGCGAAAAATCTTCATTATAAGCGCCTACATCTAAAATAACTCCTCTAAATGATTTGCCGTGGATTTTCCGTTCATATATTTCGTCTAAATGTATAATGTCCGCTCCGTTCTTAGTTCTGATATTTAAGCGTATTTCTTTACATAAAATAATGTTATTCTAATATGCTTCCTTAACTTTCCATCCTCTTTTTAACAACTTAAGAAGAACATATAGATCGTAAGCACTCCTTAAAAATATCTTAAGATTGTCTTTCAGCTCGACTTCTAGAGTATTAACTCTTTTATTGGTCACTGTAAGATACAAAATATCAAACCAATTATTAACAAATCGTAATGATAATCGCGTAAACCTCATAGATTTGCCTAGTTTGTTAATTAATCCCATGGTTCTTTTCATATAATTTTCTTTATTTAAGCCTTTTGTTAGTATTTTTACTTTTAGTGTTAGACTTTATGGGCGATTTAGGACTCCATTCCGATTTCTATGTGTTTCTATAGGATGAAAGTGACTTAATTGATCCTACATTAGTACATTGAAAGGGGACGAGCGCTAGATCATACTATAAGATGTCTATCCAATCACGTGACGCTATCCAACTTGAGCAAAATTGAAAAATTATCTTAATTATAATATTTCTTACGATAATATTACTCATTATATTCAACTATAAAAGATTATATAATATATACATTAACAGGTATTATACAAATAATTGTATGATTTTGTTATACTCATAACTAAAACTATAAGTAAGCCCTGTTAATTAACTAGCACCCATGTCCTAATCCTCGTCAATATTACTTCAAGATCACGATATAGGACAAGGAAGAAGACCTCTATCACAGCACCCCTCAAAGTCGTTGCCGAAGCCTTACCTTCCTAATCTTAACCCCCTCAACTGGAAGCCTAGCATAACTAACACCCTTAACCAAGATGTCCTCCTTAGAAGCCCAAGCCCTAACAGCCAAGAGCTTTACATTATCAAAGGAAAAGGCCAAATCACTTAAATTAGCCAAACCCAACCTTAAATAAAATTAGTCTTCCTTTCAACAAACCAAAGTAGGACTTACCATGCTTCCTACCCCAACTTCCTAGGTCCTGTAAAGTACTTAGGCTTAGAAACAGTATAATTCATTAGGAGAAAATCGTCGTTAAATTTCATCTCCTCAATGTCAAGTGAGGTCTTCTCTAGATCCGTTTGAAAACTCCTCTTTCCCTCGCGGAAGAATGTATCTATTATGTGTAGTCCTTGAATTTGTCGTTTTCCCTTCCTACCTCAAGTTCGAAACCCCTTTCCTTATTCTCATTAATCACCTTGTCTAGGGCCTTGTTGAGTTCATTCATTAGAATTGTCCAAATTGTTTCTCCCTCTTCAACGACTGTTTCTTGCAGGAGAAGAATGCTTTTTGGTGGGACTTTCTCGCCCAAGGATTTCGTAAACGTTTGTTATCCCCAATTTCTCCCTCTAACCAAGAGATATCGTAGACGAACTTGATTCTTTAAGGAGTAATGTAACGTCCCACTTGGGTTTCTTGGAGTAAGGTGACTCAAGTTTATCCCTAAACGTTTCCTATGGAGAGACTTTATCAACCTTGAGCAAAAGGTCTTTCTCGGTTGAAAGCGACTTCATAATATTATCTCATGCCAATTTCTCATTAATATTACTCATCAACTTCCAATTTTATCATCTTAGATAACGTCACATGATATCCGCACTCTTTCCCTTCTAGCGTTACTGATGTAGGATTAAGACACTTTCATCCATTAGAAACAAATAGAAATCGCAAAAGAGTTCTGAATCGCCCTAGGAAAAAAACCTAAAAATGTTACTATAGCTTAGATGATGCGTTTGGTGTTGGAGATAAAACACTCAGACAAGCTATATTCAGACAATCGATATTTTCTGTCTATCCAATTCTTCGCTTTTTACAGTACATTTTTCCCAATTTCTTAGATCCTATAACTTTACACTCGTAATCGCTAGATAATTTATTTAAAATAGAGGAATACGGAATTCCAGTTTTAATAGTGTGATATTCCAAGATAATGTTTTCAAAAACTGAGACATTATTATATTCGTTCAAGATTAAATCATATTCACAACCTTCACAATCAATCTTTAAAAGATATGGATCCTTAACGTAATCCAAGATTTTCTTAAGTGTAATCTTGGGTATTTTACATATTTCATTTGTATTTTCCTGATTAGAGGAAGTTGAATACGTTATAGAATCACTTATTTCGTAATTGCATGGTACTTCCATTTCACCCTCATTAGAACTAATTGCTGTATTTAAAGGTATAATTACGTTCCGAAGATTGTTTAGTTCAATATTTTTTAGTAACTCTGAATAGGCTGACGGCAAAGGTTCTATCGCAATAACTCTCTTCGCTCCATTAATTGCGAAATAAATTGAACTATCTCCTATATTAGCTCCAATATCTACAACTTCCCTGTCCTTGACTTCCATTTCATAATCTTTATTTTCAAATATTTCAATGACAGATACAGGGAGTCTTGTAAATTTTATACCATTTTTCTCAAAATACCCTACTCTAATTTCCCAGTTGTACAAGAGTGCTAAAATGTAATCACCAATTAATTCGTTCCTCTCAATTTTAGCGATTTTACCATTTATTTCAATAGCATTATCGTAAATACTAAAGCTCTTTATCTTACCTTCATAACAATTCTTAAGAAAATAATAATAATGCCCAGTTGAAAATACTTTAATACTCACTTTACCTTTACCTTTTTTTAATGTAATCACAGGAGGATAATGAAAGTACTTAATTCTAAGAAGTTGAAAGATAGTAGATACCCAATTGTCTAAGCATTTTCTTTGCGATAAGACTAATTTAAATAGCTCTAACACATATCAAAGCTTTTAAAAACAATATTAATGATTTTTGCTCATTATCTTATATATTGCTTCCCTTTCCGTGTTAGCTGCCCTATCCCAGCTTAAGGTTTTTGCAAACTCTCTACTCTTCATTCCTATCTCCTTTCTAAGGTTCTTGTCCTTTAACAACTTAACTATTTCATCGGCGAATGCGTTAACATCATCAAATTTTACTTTTACAGCCGCTGGGTATCTCTTACTCCAAGGTAAATCCCAAGTTACGACTGGTAAACTTGAAGCTAAGGCCTCAGCTACTGCTAAGGCAAAGCCTTCATACAAAGAGGGGAAAACAAAGACTTTAGACTTTGCGAGCAAATCAATTTTCTCTCTTTCACTCACGAAACCATAATAAACGGAATTTTTAGGAATTTCGCTCCATCCTTTTCCTATAATACATAGTTTAGCGTCAATTTTCTCATTAACTTTATCCCATATTTGAAATAAATATTTTGAACCTTTCCTCTCGCCGTAATTTCCTACAAAAATTCCGTCGCATATTTTCTCCTCTGATGTGTAATAATCCTCGACATTAACGCCATTAGTTGAAGTTAAAATAACCTTGTTAGGAAAGAGACTTTTTAGTTCCTCATATACTTCAGGATTATCTAAACAAACGATTCCATTACTTTTTGCAATGACAGTACGCAAGAACCTGCTTCCTCTAATCTCTTCAGTAACATGATGAACTACCACAATAAAAGGTTTTCGAGAAAATAGGGATACTAACCACGTATAATAAACGCTCAATGAATACTCACTATAGCTTATTAAGACGTCTACTTTCCTAGCGTGTTTAAGGCAATTTAAGAATCCTTTCAAGTAGGTTTTCTTATCAGTACTTGAGGAACTAACTAAGTGAAATTTTGAAACTAAAGGAGATATTTCTGGATCTACTTGTGGCAAAGTTCTTTCATCCACACATAAATAAACTTCTTCTCCTATTCTGCTGTAAACTTCTAACGTTCTCCTCATTCCACCAAGGAATTCCTTACCAAACCTCATCGGAGGTGATATTAAAATCCTCATTGGTATTGTTTCTAAGTTACAATATAATAAGAATTCTGTCTTCTTTACACATATATTTGCTCATCGATAAGCGTACTTATCTACCGCGGATGACATCTTCTAAAATGATGCATCAGTAATCATCTTGTAAATTTATTTTAGTCTTATGTACGTGAAGCTAACTAATTAATTTAGCGCCAACATAATAGGGCGATTTAGGGCTCCATTGCGATTTCTATTTATTTCTATAGAATGAAAGTGACTTAATTGATCCTACATCAGTAACACTAAAAAGGGGACGAGCACTAGGTCATACCATGAGACTCTCATTCAATCACGTGGTGACCTCGCTCGTCCCCGAGTTACTTGGGAAGGACGCGCTATTAAATGAAACGGTGGCTGAGATCGAGAGGAGGGCTCTAGACGGTAGACCCAAAATCATATTAGAAAAAATATTTCTGATAGGATAATATCTAATCCATAAAAAATAATGGAATTTATAAGAGTGTAAAGAATTGAAGAAAAGGTTTAAGGTGAGGGAGAC
>NZ_JBBHKU010000006.1:0-7337 GCF_037389295.1 Stygiolobus sp. RP850M
AGCACCAGTTACAGCACCTAGAGCTAATACTGCACTTATCCTGAAATCCGCGTTCTTGTTCTTGATATAAACTATAACTACTGATATTGTAGTTATCACGTCAATAAGCAGGCTAGAACCTACAGCGCTCTTAAAAGACAGACCTAGATAGGATAAAGCGGGAACCACTATCAAAACACCACTAGACCCAGTTATTCCCGTTAAAGCCCCTACTCCTATCCCTATTAATATTAAAAGCAAAACAAATATTATACTCAATGTGCTCCGTCCAAGATGTAACGTATTAACCTAAAAATTCTTAGTCTATTTTTATAAGACTAGCTTATAGTGTTTTAAGACTAGATAGATATATGAAACTGGCACTGGAACCGTTAGAGGGCAATATAAAGTTCTACAACCTGAAAAAGCTCGAAGATTTAGGTTATGACATTTTTTCCTTACCTTACTCCCTAAGAGTTCTTGTAGAAAACGTGATTAGAAACTTGGATAACAAGAAAATCACTGAGGAAGACCTTGAAAAAATTGCCGGATGGAAAGTTGGTGAAGAATTCTCATTTATGCCTACAAGAGTAATAATGCAGGACTACACTGGCGTACCACTCCTTGTTGATCTTGCAGCAATGAGAAGCGAGTTGGCTAAAAGAGGGAAAGATCCATTAAGAGTTAATCCAGTAATACAGTCCGATTTGGTCATAGACCACTCTGTTCAAGTAGATTATTACGGAACATCTTATGCCCTAGTACTTAACATGCAGAAGGAGTTCGAAAGGAATGTGGAGAGATATACATTTCTTAAATGGGCACAAAGCAGTTTCAGAAACCTCAGAATAGTACCACCCGGTAACGGTATAATTCACCAAGTTAACCTAGAATTTCTAAGTAAAGTAGTAGACGTAAGAGAGGTTAAAGGAGAACAAGTAGCCTTCCCAGAAATAGTAATAGGAACTGATTCTCATACGACCATGGCTAACGGTATAAGCGTCTTATCTTGGGGTGTAGGAGGGCTTGAAGCCGAGGCAGTAATGATGGGAGAGCCTTACACAATGGTAGTCCCAGAAGTAGTAGGAGTTAAACTAGAGGGAGAAATCAGGGAAGGGGTTACCCCCACGGACGTAGTATTATATATAACTGAAGTTCTGAGAAAGAAAGGAGTTGTAGGAAAATTCGTTGAGTTCTTCGGACAGTCCCTATCAAATTTGTCAGTACCAGATAGAGCTACAATAGCTAATATGGCTCCAGAGTATGGGGCTACTGTAGGTTACTTCCCGATTGATGAAAGAACCATCAATTACTTGTACGTTACCGGCAGAAACTACAAACTCGTTGAGAAATACGCAAAAATACAAGGACTATTTTACGAGGGAGAGCCAAAGTATACCGAGGTTGTTACGATAAACTTATCGGATATTGAACCTTCTGTAGCTGGGCCTAAAAACCCTGATGAAAGGGTTACGCTAAAGGAGTTGAAAAAGAAAGTCCAAAAGAATAACAAGAAATCGGGAACATACGTAAAGGACAATGACGTAGTGTTAACTGCAGTAACCAGTTGTACCAATACTTCCAATCCCACATTAATGATAGGAGCTGGGATCTTGGCTAAAAAAGCCGTTCAGCTCGGGTTGAGGACTAAGCCCTATATAAAAACTAGTATGGCACCAGGTTCACCTATCGTAGTTGAGTATTTAAAGGAGGCCGATTTATTACCTTATCTTGAAGCCTTAGGATTCCACGTTGTGGGCTTTGGTTGTACTACATGTATAGGAAACGCCGGTCCCATACCTCCTAAAATTGAGCACGACATTAAAAATAACGGTCTGGAGGTCTACGGAGTTATAAGCGGTAACAGAAACTTTGAAGGGAGGGTTAATCCTTACTTGAAGGGGGTGTTCTTAGCCTCACCCATTCTTGTGATAGCTTTTGCACTCGCTGGAAGGATTGATATTGACTTCTTTGAAGAACCGATTGACTACGATCCTAACGGAAAACCTGTCTACTTAAAGGACATTTGGCCTTCGATGAAGGAGATAGCAGATTATATGAACCTAGCGATGAACCCTGAACTCTACAAGTCAAGGTTCGACAAGATCTTTGAAGGAGACGAGAATTGGAAGAACCTCAAAGTTCCAGAGTCAGAACTGTATAACTGGGATAATAATTCAACTTACATTAGGATGCCTCCTTGGTTTTCCATCGAAACTAAATTTGAAGATATAAGAGGAGCGAGAATACTCTTACTCTTGGGAGATAAGATTACAACAGACCACATCTCTCCAGCAGGACCAATAGACCCCAACACTGTAGCTGGTCAGTATCTTAAACAGCTAGGTGTTACGGAGCTCAACACTTACGGTGCCAGAAGAGGAAATCACGAAGTTATGTTAAGAGGAGGTTTCGCAAATCCAAAGCTTAAAAACACGCTAGTCGAACAACCAGGTGGTTATACGAAACACTTCCCTGACGGCAAAGTTATGAGTGTATATGAAGCTTCCGAACTATACAAGAAAGAGGGCGTTCCGCTCGTGATCGTTGCCGGTAAGCAATACGGCTCCGGAAGTTCTAGGGATTGGGCTGCTAAGGTTACCGCACTTCTAGGTGTTAAAGCCGTTCTAGCAGAATCATTTGAGAGAATACATAAGAGCAATTTGGTTGCTATGGGAGTAGTCCCAATAGAGATCCCTGACTGGAGAAGTTTAGGCATCAAGGGAGATGAAATAGTGAACATAGAGCTCAACAACCTTACTGTTAAGGGGAAAGTAAAAGTGGAATTCATGAAGGGTGATGAAAAGATAGAGATAGAAGGCAGAGCTAGAGTTGATACTAACGTAGAACTAGAGTACATTAAAGAGGGTGGAATTTTAAAGTATGTCTTCAATAAGTTATTACATGAGGGTTAGGATTAGGGGAATTTATACTACAGCCTTGACCTATTTATTCCTTAAATCCGGGTATACCATTGTTCAACAGACTCCCCAGATCGTTGAAAGATTCGGCATTGACATAATTAATGAACCGGCAGATGTAACGGTAAAGGACGGGGTGGACAAAGGGGAAATAATATCAATCGGAGAGGATATTTATAATTTTTTGCGGTCTACTTTGAAGTACTCCTCCATTTGGAAGTCTCCCGTGAAACTTTATTCTGTCATCGAACCTAAAAACTGTGAATACATGGGTTATCATGTGGAGCCGTGTATAGATAAGGGAACTGTTATAAAGCCACCAGTTGAGGGAAAAATAGTGCTATCACCGATAAGGGCTGTTGGTAAAATAGCTATGGTATGGCGAGGCGAGGGAAAAACCTTCTTTTCAGAACACATTAAGGAAGAAGTCAGGGAGAAATTGCTGAGTATAAGTACACCCTTGAATAGAAAAGGATATAACGTTAAATGGAGAAGTAATGCAGTTTTTATGCATTATTCAGAACTAAAAAAGGAACTTGAAGAACTCGTAATGAAGTATGAGTCTGAAGATTTTAGAAACCAAGGAGAGGAGTTCATAAGAACAATCTTGTCTCTGGAGGACAAATTATTTCTTGACGGAATAAGGAGTCTAGTAGTAAAAACAATGAAGTTCCATCATATGCTCAAATACAGTTATCACCATAATGAAGTTGACGAGGAAGAACAGAGGGACAATCTGGATCCCTCGTTATTATTACAGAAGTTAGTGAGAGATACGATGTACATAGAACACCTAAAAGCTGACGGTAAAAAATATGTACTCAGGGAGGGTAAAGTAATTTACAGCGAGATAAAAAAGGACTACTATATAATTAAACTCAGAAGAGAGTTCAACGCAGGAGGACAGTATGACGGGTTAGGAATTCCAATAGAGCAAGGAGATTATGATATAGTAGAGTTCGACTCAAGACAGTGGTATCAAATACATAAATATTATAACGCTGAGGGAAACCTTAAGGGAATATACGTTAACATATCAACTCCTCCTGAACTTTTGAGAGGAAAAATCAGGTATCTTGACTTAGAAGTGGATGTAGTAAAAAAGGAAAATGAAGTAAAAGTAATAGACCTTGAGGAGCTGGAAAAGAAAAGAGAATTATTGGGGGAGGAGTTATATAAAAAAGCTATACTAACTTTGGAGAGTGTTAAAAACTTATTAATGTCCTTCTAGTTCTTCCCTGCTAATCGGTATAATTTTCACTGTATCTTCCTTTTCGTCATATATGATTCTTACCAAATCTCCTTCTCTAATGTTGATCTTTTGCCTTATCCTCGAAGGGATTGTCACCTGGAAATTCCTAGACACTTTTACTACATCTTCAACAGGCATTCTAATCCCTTTAATATGCTTAGAACTCATGCTATAAAAAATTTATATTTAAAAAATGCCTCTATGACCTTAACTTCTTTGTGACCTCGCTAGACACTTCTTTCGATAATTTTTTGGTTTGTTCTGTATTACCTAGTCTTCTTGTAGTCTCTAGGGTCTGTTGTAACCTCCTTGTAGTTTCCATTAACTCTATCTTTCTCGTCTGTTGAGCTAATTGCTGCATTTGCTGCAGAGTCCTAGTAGCCTCGGTTAAATTGTTGGTACTTAAGTCTGACGACAGCTTATTCATCAGTGCATAGTACTGGTACTCACTAAGTAGATCATTATTTATGCCACTAAGGAAAGTCTGGGTATCTCTTGCTGGGATTATTTGAATTATGCTCACTTGAGAGTCAGGTCTACCACTTGCTGGATCTTCATAATTTACTTTTACCGTCATCAAATTACCAGTATAGTTTGGAGGTACCGTTATTTCTCCCAATATTCTCACAACACCCTCAACAGCCCCTAGTTTGACGGGGGGACCAGGATAGTTAAGAAGTTTCACTGGAGACTCGGATATTATGTCCACCGTAACATTTTTAGCACCTATTTCGGTTACAGCAGCTTGCGGGAGAGCATTCGCTACTTCCATAGGGTCATTTATATGGTTTAATATACCTCCACTTTTATCAGCCAAAGTCTTAAGTAATTGTTCATTATAATCATCACCGATTCCAAATCCTATGACTTTGAATCCCGGCGGTAGTGTCACCCTTTCATAAGGAGTAATATCGGTTATGTCGGTGGGTTGTCCGTCTGTTAATAATATGATGTATCCCGGCATCTCATATCTTTTAGCGATTTCTATAGCTTTACCGAGGGCTGTGTATAATACTGTTTGCCCTCCTGCATTTATTTGCTGAATTTGAGAGACTAAAGAGGGGGCATCAGCATACTCGCTTAGGACATTAACCGAGCTCGAGAATGTTATAAACGTAATCTTGTTACCTCTCGGAATTCTGTTAAGAAGTTCTATTGCTCCGTTTTTTGCCGTGTCTAATTTTACACCATACATCGAACCTGATGTATCTAACAGTATTATGTAGTGAAAACCAGTTGCAGTAGTTACTCTTTCTGGCACAATTATTATTCTGAAAACTGCTCTAACTTGTGAATTAAAAGAATACTTATGGCTGATTTCTACTCTGGTAGAAATAGTCATAAAAAACACCTTGTTAATTCCTTCACTCTTTAATTATCTTGATCATGGTCTGATTTCCTAACTTTATTATAGAATTAGGGTCTATCTTTTGTTTACCTTTTATAGGTTGGAATATCTTACCGTCATAAACGTAGGTACCGTTCGTACTATTCAGATCTTCAATGTATAATTCACCATTCTCGAGAGAGATTATTGCATGTCTTCTTGAAATCTCTGGATCTGGGATGATTATCACGTTTTCGGGACTTCTTCCTACTGATATCGTAGGGAATATGTCAAATGATAGGGGTACTTTCTGATTTATCAGATTAGCATAAGGTGTGTTTATGAATAATATATAATACTTACCACTTGTAGGTGTTGGGGGAACTGGAGATACTGTTGGTGTTGGAGGTTGGGGAACTGGAGGTTGTGTTACGACTTGCTGGGTAGGCAATGGTGCTGGAGAGTTCAGTGGAGGAGCTGTCTGACCGACTGGTGGTGAAGGTGTAGCTTCAGTTGGTTGAGGTGGTGCAACTGGAGTCGGCGGAGCTTGCGCTACTGGGGTCTGTTGAACATCTGTGGGGGTAGGTTGAGGGGGCTGCTGAGTAGGTAGTGGAGGTTGTTGAGTTGTCATAGATGGTTTTTGTGTACCACACTTTATACAAAACAAAGCGTCATCGTCGTTTTCATAACCACATACGGGGCATTTCCACGGCATGAATAATGTATTTTGTATAAAAGTATTTATAGTTTTACTCACGTAATATCTTATTTGGCTATGACAATAAGTGTAAAGATTAAGAGCTCGACCAATTACGTTGCTTTTGAGACGCCAACAAAGGTGGATTTAATAATAAGAGTAGTCCCAGAGACATTCGTTAGATTTACTGGAATTAACTATGTTATTCTTATAGACAATAGTCCTTCCATGAGGAGAGAAAACAAAATGCAAACCGCGATAGCTGCAGCAAATAAACTTTCCAATGAGATTCCACCCGGCAATTATCTCTCTATTTATTTATTTTCAAACGACCTAGAAAAACTCTATGAAGGACAAACCGGCACACCAATAAATATACCTATGGAGATCAAAAAAGGGTACACAACAAACTTCTACAAAGCAATAACTAAGATACTAGATGTAGTTAAAGGATATTCTACTCCAGTAAAGCTGATTATTTTGTCTGACGGGAAGCCAACTGATAAGAGAAATCTCAACGACTACGAGCCTATACAAGTACCCCCTCACGTTCAAATTATATCCATAGGTATCGGAAACGATTACAATGAGGCTATAATGAAGAGACTAGCAGATAAGGGAGCGGGTGTATACTATCATATTTTAGATCCCTCTCAATTACCAACCTTATTTGCCCAACAAAAAGTATCAGACGTAGCCGGGTACAATTTAGTGATAAATGTACCGCCAGGTTTCGAAGTACTAAACTACGAAATGCCTGTCAGTATACCGATTTTAGATAAAGCAATTACCATATATGCCGTAGGTAACGTTCCTCCGGGAAATCAGCCAGTAGTTCTTACTGTGACAGGTAGCTACTACGACCCAGCCAGAGGAAGTATAATTCAGATAAATGAACCAATATATCTACAGAGAGCAAGCCATGAAATGGTACAACAACGTATAAACCAGAGCGTTGTAGCAGAAGTGAGGTATTTCAATCTCCTTAGACAATACGGAAACGCCCTTATGGTAGGAAATAATAAGGAGGCTACACAGATAGCTCAAGAACTCTTGAGTGCAGCTGAACAGACCAGAAGAGAGGACTTAATAGAAGAAACGAGAAAGTTAACCGGTGATAAGAAAACTGACTTATCTGAAATTACGAAGACGATGAGGAAA
>NZ_JBBHKU010000007.1:0-9001 GCF_037389295.1 Stygiolobus sp. RP850M
TCAGTCCGATGGTAGGGGTTTGTCACGCCTCTTGCCGAAGATTTCGCTTCAATTTCCCGCTCGACCATGTTTCCCCAGCCGAGGAGAGTATTACTCTCCTCGACTAATAAACCTATATAGGTATTTCCCGCCCGCGGATGACATAGTTAATTATGATATCTTAAATTTATAAATTATGATAAATACTACGTCACTTTCTGATTACTCATAATCTTTAATGTTTACCTCCTTTAATTTGAAATTTTTGATTACAACATTAATATATTCTTCCACCTTTTGTCTATATTCTTCTTTAAGTTCATCCTTCATTATATGCTCTCTTACTATACCTGAGATATAATCTGCCGAATGAATTAATTTGCATTTGTCATGTCCGGTAAAATCGAGTCTAAGGACTTTAGCTAGAGTCCATTTAGGAAAATTAATGGTAATGTATTGTTTATCGCTTTCTCTCAATATCGGAGTTCTATCATAATGAACAACGACGCTCTTGCTCGCTACGTATTTCCTTAAATGTAAGCCTAATATCTCTCCGTAAATTTTTGCCGAGCAATTACTTAATTTTGTTTCATTTACCTTCCTTATAATTAATGAGATTCCCGTCAGGTTCTTTAATACCTTGTTTACAAAAATTCCTTTAACGTCCTTTCCTAACTTGAATTGTTTAGGTGAATCTTCCGACCATTTAAAATATTTTATATTCTTGCCCGTGAGCCTTTGTACATCCTTTATTGCTTCCTCGTATAAATTTAGGTAATAGTTTATATCGTTAATTAAAACTGCTGAAATTATAAACGGTTTTTCATCATTTGGATTTCCTGCCTCATCAATTGCTATGTGAATCTCATTTTTAGTCATTATTTAGAGAATTCAACTACGGATAAAAAAGAAATCGACCACGTGTAAGCTTAAATATTTCTCCACACAAGTTATTAATTGGGAGTGCACGGGGATACGTGCACGATGATCAAAATTCACGAGTGCACGGGGACACGTGCACGATGAGTTAGCCTCAAAAATCCTTCTTCAAAAATTATCATATACTTGGGTCATTTAAACCTATAAGTAATGGCTATGAGGAATTACTTAACGCACTTACTAGCTCCAGATGCTGATATAATAACTGTCGTTGAATTCTTATAGAAGAGAAAAAGCTTAATATAACCTCAGAGCACGTCCCAGACGCATTGATAGTAGTAAAGGAAGGCAACGCGAGTAGAGTAATAGGTAAAAGCGGAGAAAGGATTAACGGAATAGAGAGCGATACTAAGATGAAGGTTAGGGTAGTGGAGTTAAAACTAGACTTTAAGGATATAATAAGTGCGGTGCATCCTTTACCTTGGGTAGTTAAGCACGTTGATAGTGTAGATTTTCAAGGTAACGAGCTCGTAGTGAGATTAAAGGAAGAGTCCGGAGGCTTCATAGGGCAGAAAGGTGTAAATATCAGGCTAGTTGAATACGTAATTAAACAAATGTTTAATGTAGGGGTTAGAGTAATCCAGCCTAACGAAGAAAATCAATCATAAAGGCTTTGCGATATCATGATTGTCCATCTTAACCGTAACTCTTATTTTTGCAATCCTAGGTTGCCGATCTCCATTATTTATTTTAAGGTAAGTAGGCAAATATACTACTTGATGTTAATTAGAACCTCGGCAGAAATATATTTGGAGGAGGCTGATGAGTTTTTGAATAAGGGAGATTTAGTTGATGCTTGTGAAAAATATTACAAAGCTGCAAGAGAGGCCATAATACTCTTAGCATACAAATACGACATTCACGGTGATAATATAGAGGATTTAGTAACTAAGCTTGCTGAAATTTTAGGAGATAATATAATCTCTTATTGGGCGGGGGCTTCATTACTTTACACTGCAAGGAAAGAGCTTGATGCAGAATTAATAAAAATGTATAGGCAAGATGTGGTTGAACTTGTCAACCTTGCAAATGAGAAATTTAATTCTTAAATATTTGGAGGAGGCTGATGAGTTTTTGAATAAGGGAGATTTAGTTGATGCTTGTGAAAAATATTACAAAGCCACAGAGGATTTTCTAAAGTATATAGCTATTGTAGATAATATGAGTGAAATATTAAATCAGGTAAACACAAAAAACTATTGGGAATCTGAACTTTTGTTTAAAGTCGTTAAAAAGAAAGTTGAGCTAAAAGATATCTGGAAGGCCGCATGGAAATTGCATACTGATTGCTTTCATGAGGAAAGAATGAACCTACGTGAAGTAAAGACTTTGGCTAGTGTAATCAAAGCGATTTCAAATAGAATATAAATGTTATTCGCTTTCTCTAAGTTTATTACCTCAATATTGGCTTGTGATTTCTCTCATGGTAGAAAGAAATCGTTTCTTTGCCTCGTCCACGTCAAAGTCTATAAATCCTTTCAATTTTTTTATTACTTTTAATCCGTTTTTAATCCTTTCTTCGCTCAAACCATATTCTACATTGATTTCCTTTGGCTGCAGCCTATTACAATCATTTTTCTATTTTTACCATCAGAATTTAAGATTGTGAGTATATCTCTCATAGACATGGAGTGAGAGCCGCCTAAAGACATTGAAATCACTGCTTGAGGAATTTCATCTTCTAATTCAGTTTTTATTTCAAAAACTTCTACGTCACTATCTATATCCGATGCATCAATAATGATTATTTCATCATAATCCCTTATATCATCTATGATAGATAAACTTCCCATTCCCAAGTCTTTAACATCTATTGGAATTAACCCGTCTAATGCTTGGGCTACTAAGCTTCCGCAACCATCGTCTTTCATAAAAGCATTTCCTACTCCTATTACGACTTTCATTTTTCCTCATTGATGTAATAAACTTGTCCCAATGTTATTCCTCCATCTCCAAGAGGTACTTTAGATCGAGTAAGTATTTCGACTCCTTCTGAATTTTCTATCATACCTTTCAGTATATATTCATTAACTGACGCTCCACCAGATACTACTATTTTTTCTGGAGTTATTGGTCCAGGTCATGTTTCTAGCATAATTGGTGCCATTAGCTGGGACTTTTCCCTAGGGAATACAAAATACCAGCGGTAGTTACTGGCTTCGAACCAATAGATGTCTTAGCTGGAGTTCTAAAAATACTCCAAGACTTGCATTCAGGAGATATAACTTACACTAACCTAGAATACAAAAGAGTAGTAAAATATCAAGGAAACGTGTTTGCGCAAGTTGAAATAAATAAGGTCTTCAAACAAGTCGATGCAATATGGAGAGGTATAGGTACCATACCGAAGAGCGGTTTGGATTTAAGAGAGGAGTATTCCATGTACAACGCAAGGGAACAATTAGGTATAAAAGAAAAGCCGTGGGATTACGATTTGCCTCCTGGATGCAGATGTAATGAGGTAACCTTAGGTATTGCCTACCCTACAGACTGTCCTATGTTTATGAAAGCCTGTACTCCTGCAATGCCTTGGGGGCCGTGTATGGTGTCCATGGAAGGAGCGTGTGCAGTTTGGGCCAGATTCGGCTCTACGGAAAGGATTACTAAAATTGTTTCGGAGGTGAAATAAGATGTGTTGGGCAATTCCCGCAAAGGTAGTAGCTATTGATTCAGACGTGATAGCTGAAGTAGATTTAGGCGGAGGGACTATAAAGAAGGTCGCAATTGGTGTGGATAACGTTAAACCCGGAGATTACGTAATGGTGCATGCTGGAGTTATAATAGAAAAATTATCTAAGGAAGGAGTTATAGAGAATTTAAAATTCATAGCGGAAGAAATTCAGAGAACTGAGGAAATCATGGGCAAATCTGAAGAGGAAGCGAAAAAAGCCGCTGATGAGTTCTTCAAAGAAGCTATGAAAATTTTAGAGAGTTGATGAATTATGTCATATAATAAGATACAGATTTCTCATGGTAATGGAGGTAAAGAAACTCAGCAACTATTGCAGAGGCTCTTCTTTTCTAGACTTCCACTAGAGCTAAAGAGGGTAAAAGGAGGGGTGGGAATTGATTATCCAGACGACGGAGCAGTTCTCCAAAATAACCTAGTAGTTGCCACAGATTCCCATACTGTAAATCCCTATTTCTTTCCAGGTGGAGATATAGGATATCTTGCAGTCTCTGGTACCTTAAATGACGTAATAATGATGGGAGCCAAGCCAATAGCCATGTTGGACTCAATTATAGTTTCTGAAGGATTTCCGATTGACGACCTTGAAAAGATTACTGGATCTATGATAGAATTATTAAAAAAATATAATATTCCTCTGGTGGGTGGAGACTTTAAGGTAATTGAAGAAACGACTATGAAGAATTCTATCATAATAAATACAGTCGGCTTAGGAGTTGTCGAAACTGGAAGTCCTATAGTAGATGCTATAAAACCTGGAGATAAAATAATAGTTACCGGGCCTGTAGGAGTTCACGGTGCAGTAATTGCCGCAATACAATACAACATATCTACAAACCTTAAAAGCGACGTAAGACCATTGTTCGAATTACTTGAGGTGTTCAGTAAGTTTAAAGGCTATGTTCACGCTGCTAGAGACCCTACAAGAGGTGGATTAGCTGCTACATTAAACGAGTGGGCACAGTTAACCGGTAACGTAATAGTAATTGAAGAAGCAAAAGTCCCAGTATTAGAGGACGTTAAAGCCATAACTGAAGTTACCGGACTGGATCCGTTGAATCTAGCCAGTGAAGGCGTTGGCGTACTGGCAGTAGATAGTAACGTTGAGGACGACGTTCTGGAAACCCTAAAAAGCTTAGGATTTGAGCCTGCAAGCATTGGATATGTAGTTGAACCTAAAAGCGAGAAAGGAATAGTTGTTGCAAAGACTGCTGTAGGGGGAGCAAAAATATTAGAAATGCCCACAGGAGATATCGTACCTAGAATATGCTAGTGATGTAAAATGAGCGAAATAATAAAACTTGTCCTAGAATTGTTAGCTTTTAAGGACGCAATTAAAGAAGAAATAACAAGACCCATAAAACAAGAATTACTCTCAATAATTTACGACATAAAGACAACCCCTGAGGAGGTTAATTTGGATAAAATGCTTGAGGAATATGAGGCAAAAGACCTCTTAGATTTGATAAGAAAAATACGGGCTGGTAATAAATGAAGTTAGTTGTGGGTTTTATACCTTTTTCTGCGACACCCGATGGGTTAGTTGTAGAGAAAGTTTACGAGATGTGGAAAGGCAAGGATTTTGTCCTAGACCTCGGTACGGATCCTATAGCCGCAGCAGAGGAGGTAAGAAAGTTATCTCCAGAAAAAGTATTATTGGTAGGAAGTAGTAGATATGCCCCAGAAGGTATAAGTGAGAAGGAAATAATTCTTGAGACTACAGATAGGTGGGAAATGTTAGAATTATTAAGACCTGGATTAGATGGCAGGTATTATTTAGAAGACGTAGCTTACGGCCTTCTAATCTTCTCAGTAGTGAACAAAGTATACGCCTTATATTTTAGGGGGGATTATAATGACGAAAATATTGCAAAGCTTAATGCTAAGGTGGAGGATAAGGTAAATTGTCTATTAAAATCATAGGTCTAGGAAATAGGCTTTACGGAGACGATGCGGTTGGTTCATTAACTGCGGCTTGTATGGAAGAACTTGGCTTGCCTGCATTTGATGCCGGTGCTAACGGCTTTCTAGCTCTCTCGGCAATAGAAAACGGAGACATAGTATTTTTTATAGACATTGTGCAAATGGATGAGGAGGAAGGAATATTTAAAGTCGATTTAGACAAAGCCGATTTCGTAGAGATAACAGATCCGCATAGATTAACTCCGTTGCAAGTATTATCTTTATCTGCAAGATCTAATAACAGACCTAAAGAGGCGTATATTGTGGGAATAAAACCGGAATACATAGACTGGCCCGGAATAAGCGACGCTGCTATAAAAAGACTAGAAAAAGTGTTACAGAAGTTTAAGAAATTTATTTCTACTTACGGAATTGATGTAGATATAGATAAAGTTATACAATGCGTAAAAAGCAAAAGCAAAGAACCTTGGTGATAAATGAAAACTTCCCATAGTGATGCTGAAAGCAATTAGCGAACCTATTACCTATAGCTTGGAAAATATTAAGACAATTTCTTTTAGTAGAGTGTTTACCCCGTGGCACAACTTTTCCTTACTTTTAATTCCGCTACGGGCACACCCCTCTTAAGAGGTTAATTAATAAGATCATGAGGCTTGGAAGGGTTAGGGGAATAGGCACTATTCTAGCAACGCATAGGCCTACAGACTTAAACGACCTCATTCTTACTTTAACTAATACGAAAATTGCAATGAGGGCTGATGAAGATGCATTAAAGAGGATTAGTATGGAAAAGTGAGTGTGGTGATAGTGTCATCGTTAAGCTACAAATTCTGGGATTTAACCTTCTCTTCGTTAAGACTAGGGCTATGGAGTACATCATGCTACGAATGCTCCTATTTACTGCCTTCGTTGCCCTCTTGAATCTAATTAGCCTATCCCTTAATGAGGAATGAAAGGACTCGTTAGGGTTAACCGGCGAGACTACCGTGTGGTCTTTCAACCAGACAAGTTATAATCATCGCTCACCCATCTACCCTCTTCAGGCAAATACTTTTTGACCTCAAGGAAAGTACTCTCATCCCTATCCCCCAAAATGAGGTAAACTCCCAGCTTCGTGTACACGTAACAAGTGAAAACCCACTTGTAAAAAGCCCTAGTATTCTTGTACAAGTAAGTCCACATCTCATCAACAACCTTAGCAACAACCTTACCCTTAACTGAATCCTCAGCCCTACCCCACAACTCAACCAACTTCTCATACTTTTTCCTACCATAACGCTTAATCTAAGTGAAAACAGTACCAAGAGGTACGTTAAGCCTAAAAATAGCCCTCATACCATTAGTATTTTCAAAGCCTCTTCCCTCAACTTCCTAGAACGGTAAGTAGCATCACCCAAGAAGTGCTTACCACAATCCCTACACAAATACTTCTGCCTACCCAAAGGCCTACCACACTTAACAACGTGATGACTACCACAAGAGGGACAAGAAACGTCTTGCCTAAATACAAGCTTCCTACCCATAAGTAATACTCGTTATACAAATATAAATAACTTAACGACGACACTATCTCCACACTCAGCTATACAATCAAATTAAATGTTTTAGCTATATTAGAGAAAAACTGAACTTATAACAAGTTAGCTCAATTAAAAGATACCAACACTAATAATACAATTAGATTAATATTGTATCAAAATAAGTCGGAAAATTATTATATTCCTTCCGAAAGAAAAATTCGTTTTTTAAGTGGATGAATTAACTAATTTAATAAATTCTTTAACTCTTTCTATATTCATTTTTCTGCCTAGAGTAATTACCTTATCCCAATTAATCTGGTCTTTTATAAGCCTAAATCTACTTACATCAATATCTCTCTTACCTTCCTTTCTATTGGCTTGAATCACAGCGTACGCTTCCAAACTTAATGTCCAGTATGATATACCGTCTCTTTCCTTAAATAAAATCTCGTCAGCAAATAGAGTTAACGGCGACTCCTCTTTAGGTGGAGCAAAAATCTCTATTGAAACTCCGTATTTAGTAAATAAGTGATAAATTGTTTCTCTATTTTTAACGAAAACTTCTATTCTTATGTTTTCCTCACTAAATGCCTTCCTATATGCATTAACGAAAACAGTGTGCGGATAAACGTCATATATTAGTAAGTCTATATCCTTACTCTCAAATGCTATTCCTAAGTTTACATATATTATTTGAGACCCATAAATGACTACTGGTATCTCTAAGGACTTATAGAACTTTTGTAAAACTGGTATCCATATTGATGGAGAGAACTTCATACTAGCCAAAAGATTCCACATCCTTTAGCTATATAACGTATTAATTCCTTATCATCTATTGGAATAAAGGAGCTTCTCTTCCCTTCAATATTAAAATTACACGACTCTCTTAATTCCTCACATGAATGAATATTCAACCAATCCTCCACCAAATCATTACAATTATCAATTAGGTATTTAACGTGCTGCATGTATTCCCTTACATTCGGGAATTTAGGAGAAAAATCTTTAGGAATCCACCTCAAATAATCAGTAAGTACTACAATAGCGACCTTGTCCCTATTCTTAATAGCCTCATCCAAAAGAAGCTCCCACTCATCTAACGATTGTACATTATACAGCTCCTCAAGCCTCATACGATACTCTACTAAATCCCGCAATAATAAATTTTCCAAGAATTAAATAATGAGTTAAAAGATACTTTGCCGCTGTCAACAGTTTCCGATAAACCGTGAATTTTATGTCATTTGATATCATTCAACATTCCTAATCCCTTTAAGGCTATTAAGAAAGCTGAGGCTGTATGCCTATCAAAACCCTTCTCCCTCATCATCCTATCATGTCCCTCAGAATTTGTAGTACCCTTTGGATTAACTAACACAACGTCGAAACTCAACCTAAGTGCTTTAACAACACCGTGGATTAACAATTGCCTCTTAGCAAAACGCGTCATATTCCTATTACCGCTCTTACTCCTAATGAACTTCCTCCTCTTTACTAGGAACAAGTCCTCAAATACAACATAATCAACGCCAATCCTTGATAGGAAATTAAGAGCTTGTGATAGAGCATTCAAACGCAAAGCCATAGCTTTCCCTTTAGGAAAACCGGTCTAGTAACATCTGAATAACACCACGTCTTTTTGGCAATAATTTCACCATCCTTGCTAATAACATCAACGTTTAGTCTATCACTATTTAAATCAAAACCGGCAACCAAACCGTAGCCATTGGGATTTGGTGAAGAGGAGTGCTTTAAGTACAATATCGAATAAAATGACTGTATGAGAAAGTCCCCCTCAACAAGTAGAGTGTGGAGATAGTGTCGTCGTGCTTTGTTGATCTCTTCAATTTATTTCATAAGCATGATATTATACATTGAGAATTCTTCAGTAATTAATATTTATTTCAACGTTATTCTCAAGCTTACACCCTAATACCCGGAGCTCTAC
>NZ_JBBHKU010000008.1:0-26014 GCF_037389295.1 Stygiolobus sp. RP850M
AGGGCAACGAAGGCAGTAAATAGGAGCATTCGCAGCATGATGTACTCCATAGCCCTAGTCTTGTGGGAGAGAAGGTTAATCCCAGAATTTGTAACTTAATGACGACACTATCTCCACACTCTCTTCGTAAATCCGCTGACTTCTTCAATTACACTAACAATTTACTACTCTGACGAGAGATGTTATGTTCACGTGAAACTAGTATGTATGGGGGAGACTTATCCTTATACCGGAGATTTCTACTTCATACTTCACGGAACAGTATATGACTATGGTCAGTCATACTGGATATTACCGGGAAAGTATGTGGCGTATCCTACTGGAATATTTGTTCAAAATATTAACAACATGCTCTATAGGACCTGTGCATGTGTTCTACAATAATAATTTAATATGGAACGATACTGAAGACAGTCCAATTATAATTAACCTAACTCAGCTTGGAACAATAACAGTTCAATACGGAGTTAATGAGGTATATCAGCAATTATAACGGGGTGAATATCGTGAGGGCCCAATCGGAATACATAGGTTTTATCTTCGCTCTTATAATAGTAGTAGCCTTATTAATCCCCCTTATGTTTTATCTACTCGATGTATCATCACCGTCGTCTAAGCCCAAAATTATCAAACTGTTGCCAATTTACAAATTGGAGGAGGTAACGTTATAGTGTTTTATAATTCGTCCTATAATCCCAAATATAATTTAATCGTAGTTTATGAGGGAAGTCAAAATTTTGTGATAACTTGGGTTTATTACATGTATCAAGGTAAGACATTAAATATAACTAAAGAAGTACAAGCAATAGATCAACAAGGTCAAGCGGTCGGAGGTATTCCCAAGCCTCTAACATATAATTTTACAGTGCCAGAAGTCGCTTATAACTTACCGTTAATCCTTCTAATATCAGCGTATAATACGACTGTTTTCGTTGAAGTACCACCTAATGAAACAGCAATAGCTTCGTAAAAGTTTTATTTAAGATATACCCTTTCCTTATCATGCTTTCTCACTATTTCTCTCAATTACTGAAGGATCAAGATTATTATTCCATTCACATAGGTCGTGAAAAACCTGATTTACAAACATTAGCAGTTAAGATGCTTGTTAAGGGTTACGGTATAATTGATGAAAAAAGGGAAGGTAATACTGTACTGGAAGTTAAAGGGATAAGACTCCTTAAGGGTAGAGGAAGTGAAAAGAGTGATTGCATTTTCAGGAAAGGAGGTAAAAACATCATAACTGATCCACCGGAATTCCCTAAAATAGTCATAGATCTTGGACTATTCGACAGTCTGACCGAAGAAGAGAAGAAGAAAACATTAGTCCAACTAAATATGACTCTGAACATCTTAAGGAGGTTCTGGTGGGACGGTAACTTAGTGATAGTAGGAGACGTGAGGATAGGGAAGGCAATAAATGTTAGTAAGTTTAGGGTTGAAGCCAAAACAATAGTGCTCGACCCTTATGGTGATGTTGATGCAAACGAGGAGATAATAAGGAATTCGGATGTATTCATCATAGGAGGAATTGTAGATAAGGGAAGAAGACTGAAATACGCTACTACCGAGTTAGCTAAAATGAGGGGCTATGACTACCCACGTGTAAGGATAAAGTTACGGGGGTCAGTAGTAGGAGTCCCAGACGAGATTAACAAAATAGCCGAAATCGTGCTGAAAGTTAAGGAAGGTGAAAGTTTGGAGGACGCGGTAATATCAACTATGTCCAAAGCTGATAAAGTGGCTAGGATCTTGTATGACGTCCACAGGCTAGGTTTAGACGTTTTAGAAGAGGAATTAAAGTGGTTAAAAGCTGACGATAAGGTTTTACACATGGTGAAATCGAGGCTGAGGATAATCTCATGATGTGTTAAACATGTATAACAGTAAAACTTATTAAACAGTATGACAATATTAACATATGTCTTCAAATCCTCAAGATCAAAACAACAATAATAGGAAGACCATTACTATAAGGGGAGTAGATAGCGATCTATATAGCAGGATAGTAAACCTGTCAAGACAGAGCGGGAAGACGGTAGGGGAAATAATGAACCAAGCTATGATTACTTTTCTGGGATTAGCGGGAAAAGCTGGGGAAAAGATCGACGATGCAGTTTCCAAGGCTAAGGAGACAAGTAAGGCATTTATCGAGGGGTTTAACGAGGCTAAAAAGGACGTCGTGATCATATCCGACATTGAAGAACTTGAGGCTAATAAGAACGAGATAACTAGTCTGGGTAAACCCGTCTTGTTCAGGAACATAAAAAAACTCGTGTTAGAAGACATAGACGAGCCTACTCTAGATAGATTTATCGACTCTATTGTGTCAGTGGATGAGCTCGTTATACCTAGATCGTTAAATAAGTTTAAAGTTTTACAAAAATGTAAGTTCGTAAAGAGGATAACTCAAGTCCCGTGAAAGGAGCTTTTCTCGTCATAGTAATACAATCGTTGGCAAAATAATGGGTATGAGCAAAGTTAAAATAAAACCGCTTATCATTGCCCCTACAGCATATTCTCCGCCTAACAAATCCACGTATAGAGGTAACGTTACGTCCATTGACGTAGCCCCTCCTATGGCTATGGCACCTATAGGGGTTGCCTTCACTCTTAGTAAGATCGGTAACAAGATGAAAGCTAATTGCTCTCTCAGGAAGTTGCTCAGAAACCCGACTACGCCAAGAGCTGGACCGAAGTATTTAGCGACGAATGGTCCCGTATACGAATACCAACCTGATCCTAAGGTTATCATTAAACTTGCCTTTAAGGGAATTAAGGGGGAGAAGATTACTGAGAGTATTATAGCCCCTACCACGTCAACCGTAACTGCTAAGATCGCTAGTCCCGTAGTCCTCTTGAGTAATCCTATGTTAAAGCTCCTGCCTATTTCAATACCTATAATTACAGCCAAAAAGTATAACTCATAGTCTATGATGAGGGTAAAAGGTAGCTCTAACCTGATTCCAAGTCCTAAGATAAGACCCAAAACCAGAGGTATAACGTATTTTATTTGCATCCTCAAGTTAACTTTCACAGGATATAAATGAACTTTGTCTATAAAGAATAAGCCTATAACATATGTTATGAGGATTAACAAGGTTGCCACAATTAGAGATATTACCAGAACACTAGCGATCTCGTTGACTGGAATTGTAACGCCTCCCCAATAGGAAATACTGAATATCAAGACTAGCACTGTAGCTTCCGTGATCACCGAAGGCAGTTTGACTTTCCTTCCTATAGCCATACTTATAAGATATAGAGAGAGAAAAGTCAGTGTAAAGTTCATACAACTCAATATAGTATTCTGCTTAAATGATTATCCTTACTTTGGTTAGAGAGAGAAAGAAGTTTTGTCTAAAACTTTCCCCCTCTTTATCTTCTTTTAATCGCCGCAAATAGTATTAAAAGCGTGGAGATTATCAGTAATACCACAGACACAACATTTACTAGATTGATAGAAACTACTGCGTTTTCCACTATGGGTTTATTTATTATGATCACAACTCCATTCGGTAAATTATATGTCCCAGTCCACTCTACACTCTCGAAAAAGGGAACTGTAGTATTTAACCTTATTTCACTGCCCTTAAAGTACCATGACTTCTGTCCGTTTATTGTGACCAAGTATTGTGGGTAATAAGTTACTGTAATTGAGGTAGGTTTTATCAATGTAAAGTTAGAGAAAGGTAATACAGAGAGGACTGCATACCTTTCCGTACTATTTATTGGGTAAGTAACGTTAGTCAGAACTTGTATCTTACTTCCGTTGAAATACCACCCGCTAGTGAAATTGACGAGGTGACCGTTAACAAGGGCTAATACAAGATATTGTGAACTCACGTTAACGAAGAATTGTAACCTCCAAATAGCTGTAAAGTTCAGGGGAGATTCAATCGTTATTGTCAAATTATTAATCAGGACATACCTGCTATAATTGTTAACGTAATGGTATTGAACCGGCACGTATATTGAAAGTCCGGAGTCGTACCATCCCGTAGTAAAGTTCATGATCATCCCGTTTGCTATGCCTTTTAGTGGGTACGGAGAAAGGACGTTTACAAGGAACTGTTTAACTAACGACACATTTATAGCTACAGGCTTATTGACGATTATGTAAGTAATGTTAGGAGAACATGCTATCCTCTCGCTAGGAGCAATAACATGGTAGTAGGCTACCTTAAACACTATAGAAGTCCCGTTATTATACCACCCACTTGTAACATTCATTAAAGTCCCATTTACATACCCTTCCAACTCTCTGTTTATACTTACGTAGTATTGGTAACTAGAGATTATGGTAATCGTCATAGATGAGTTAACTATAACGTGGAAAGGAGTTGGTATGTAGTATACTACTCTTTCGTCATTGGAAAGGTAATGGTAATTGTTAGGCACCGTTATCACTGTTCCATTGTTATACCATCCTGAAGTTATGTTCTGGTAACTCCCGTTTACTTCTACTAACGCCTTGTAAGGGACTATAACGTAGTACTGTAATAAGAATCTTGCTGTGAAATTAATGGGTGAGTTCAATGTTACGTTAAGGTTGTTGGTCAAGATCCACCTCTCGGTTTTCGAGCTGTAGTATATTTGCGGAGGGATGAGGACTCTTGAGCTCTGGTTTATCCATTGTATATGTGTAGCCGTCATATTAATCCCGTTAACCAGTTCGTATAATGGCAGGGGAGAGTTTATTATCAGTCTGTATTGTGTTATCCATGAGGCTGTGTAGTTTATGTTCGGTTGACTTACAATGAAGCTGGTGGAATTTAGTAATTCTTCTCTTATACCCGTTGATAAATAATAATATTGCAGTGGGATCACTACTTTTGAAGAGGAGTTAAACCACTGGTTCCCTGTCACGTTCAATGTTTTCCCGTTGACTTCTACTGTTAGGGGGTACTCGGTCTTAATATCTACCAAGTACTGTAAAACTACGGTTACGTGTATTGTTATGTTAGTCGTAATTACTATATATGTTACGTTAGGAATTAGAAGTTCCCTTTCCCCCGGTGCTATTACAGAGTAATTGCATATGGGTAATTCTATTACTTCTCCGTAATAGTATTCACCCGATTTGATGAGTGCGGGGGTTCCGTTCAATGTCCCCCACATGGGTATATTAATTGTAACCTTCAATAAGTTAGGTATTCGGATATAACTCACAACCACTTGATAATAGCCGTTTGACAAAGTGATTATGTTGTTAGTGGTATTATAACTACCACTACTATTTAGCACCTTGCTTATAGGCAAATAGCGGTAAAGTGTTGTATTGAACAGCGGAAGTTGTACGGTAATACTAGAGGGTGAGGTGTAAGATGTGTAATAGGACTCTCCGTAATCCGGTTCTTGAGTGTTATAAGGTACATTTGCTGTAGTGTTATACCCGTTAACTAAGTAGTAGTGGTTTGAGAGTACTGTAACTAATGTCCACCCCGGGATCAAAGGTGTAAAATAGCTCGTCAAATAGGACGGGTTTGGGTTGCCGATAGTCACACAGACCATACCGTTATTACCCAAGGTTGCTTGTATGTTAGATGAAGTCTCTGCTGTGTCGAAGCCATAGTTATAAACTTCTGGAAACGGTGAGTATAAGTTAGTTCCCGTAACCTTATAATATATTGCTAATTGAGATTTCATTGACGAGAATGTAGCTATAGCTCCGTTTGAAAACCCTCCCCAGACAAGCTCAGCATCAAAATACTCCCCATTTCCGGTTAATTGGGGTGCCACTAAGATATAGGCGTTAAGGATATTGTTTAATGTTATTATCACGGTGTCATATTTAACGTAAGAGCCACCCATTTCATATCCTATACAAACCTCCGCCCCACCGGGGGTTTTTGACACATTTATGAAAAGTAACAATGACATGGGAGTTGAGAAGGATTGATAAGATGTCGAATAGTAGTAATATGATACCACTTGTCCATTATTTGTGGTTGTTGTTGTCACTTGACCATTACCAAATATATATGCTGGGTTCAATCCGGCATCATTCGCTGTAAAGTTCCAGATATTGTCTATGAAACGCATTTGAGATCCTTCGAATTGTATTGCATTCTGTATCCAATATTCCTGAAGGTTACTTAAGGAGCTCATCACTAGCACCACATTCAGCTGCAAAGAGGCACCGCTCGTAGACAGTGATCCTATATATACATAACCCATTACAGAACTTGTCTCAACTGCAACTTTAACCCCCGAGGGACTAACACCGTTAGATGAGACTCCAATGGGATAATAGGGAGGGTCTTTGGTGTAAACCTTAGGGATCAATGCAGGTGTTGAAGAGATGGGAGTGAATGTAATGAGGTCTAGAAGAAAAGAAGTGATCAAGAGTAAAGTTAACAGTAATCTTAAATTCATATCTAGTTTTTAAAATCACAGTTTTAAAAACTTTTGAGAACAGAAAACATAGCTAAGGACAGAAGTATTAAAGAGAGAAATATTAAAACAAATGCAATGACTATACTGTCGTAAATTGGCTTTAAATAATATAAAAAAAGAAACAAAGCTATAATGGGGTTCTTCGTAAAGCTTTCACCTTTGTTGAGGCAGCTCGGGAGTCTCGCTTAGTATTTCCTCTATTGCCTCAGTCCTGAAACCGCTCTTAACAGCTGCGAAGTAGAACCCCAATATTACTAAAGCTGCTATAACTGTGTCCTCTGGGAACGGTATTATTGGATTTAGGCCGAATCCTCCGAAGTAGGACAGAATATATATTGCTATTAAAGAAGCCTACCAACCACCAACCAGCATTTACCTCTCTCTTAATATCCTCACTCGTTACGGATAAGTTAAGGAGAGCAACATTTGCCATCAATAGAGCTGCATAAATGAGTATGTAAATTATGAACGCTGTATTGTTAGCTGTTGTAAGTCCTGAAGTGGCGTTAAAGAAAGCTATAGCAATTATTATAGAAACTACAATGTCAACAATGCCAACCAAGGCGGAAATGGTCTTGTTCACCTTTAATACTTTGTATGCGTAATACCCGAAGAACAACGGTAAACCGAAGGTAATACCAGTAAACACATAGAATAGTACAGCAAACCCTGACCAATATAATATCAGACCAGCGGCTAACGTCGCTAATGGAGCTATTATTGATACACCAGGCAATTTGAAGGGTCTATTTAACTCTGGTGCATGCTTCCTTAGCACCGCTACGCTAATTCCCCCCATTATGTAAGTTAACACTGTAGCTGAGGATATGAAAGACACTAGGGCATACCATGACGGGAAGGGTAGTAAGAATATGAACCCTATGATTAATGCAGCAATTAGTGAGAATACTGGAACTTTAGTCTTTCCTACCTTAAGGAATATCTCTGGTAAGTAGCCGTTACTGGCAAAGGCATATATAGTTCTCGCGGAAGTTCCAGTATAAATCCATCCAGTACCGGATGGAGAGACAACAGCATCTATTGTTAACACTAAAGCCCATAACACAAATAATCCAGCAATAGCTCCAGCCTCGGGTGCTAGGTGGAATAATATTAAGAAGGGACCGTTTGCTATGGCTGCACCACTGCTTGTCTCAGCTGTAGGTAGAGCACTCCAATTACCAACTGGTACTGGGACTAGCTTACCTGACTCATTTAGATATAATTGGTTCCAGTTAATTCCGCCTATGAAAGCTACTTGTAACATTGTATAAAGTAGTATGGCAATTACTAACGAACCAATTACTGCAAACGGAATGTCTTTCTTAGGATTTCTACCTTCTCCTCCATATTCAACAGCTTGTCTGAAGCCCAAATATGAGAACACAACTCCAGTAGTAGGTATTGCGTAAAGCACAGCGTTGACTCCATAAATTCCACTAGCTCCTCCCACTACGTTGGAAGATGATGGGAAGAATCCTCCGCCAGCTGTAAAGTTTCCAGTATGGAAGTCGAATATCAACAGAAATATAACAGTTAGTGTAGGGACTAGTAACTTCCACCAGCCTACTCCATGTGTTACCTTACCTAGGATGTTAACGCCTGCATAGTTTAGGAAGAAGAAGAAGAGCAATAGAAGACCGGCGAGTGCTATTCCTTCAGGTGTTAGTATTGTTATCTGGGTTCCGTTAAAAGTTCCCGTAGTAGTTAATTGTGGATAATATGAGGCTATATACTCAATAGCTCCAGCCGCTTCAATAGCTGGTACTGAAGAGGCTGATAGGAAATAAGCCCAAGTTATTATGTAACCTACTACGCCTCCGTGAGTGTAGTGGGGATATCTGGTTATTCCTCCAGATTTCGGTATAGCAGCTCCAAGCTCAGCGTAAGCTAAACCCACGAACATTACTAGGATTCCCGCAATTATCCATGACAGAATTGCAGAACCTCCAGCATATGCACCAGTACTCAGAGAAGCGAACAACCATCCTGAACCTATTACTCCTCCTAAGGAGAGATACAATAATTCGAACTTATTTAGAGATCTTCTTAACAATTTATCTGATCGGGTTCCGAAATCTCTGGCTCCCCCTTTTATTTCCCTATCAGACATAAGTTTAAACTATATGTGGTACTTTATAAATCCTTGGTATCTAATCATGGTTTGAATGTGAACAATTTCTAATTGCTTAAAATAATTTGAACGATTTATGATTGATAATTTGAGATTTTAATTTCTATACCAGAGGACTGAAAAAATGATTTAAATGAAAATGAATAAATATACATTATGGCAAAACTCAGAGAGCTTTCAGGTGAACTTAGAGAGATATATACAGTAAACTCAGATGAGGTGCTTTCCTTTAAGACGTATATAGCTGGAATCTGGACATCAACGAAAGATTTAGAAGAAGTAAAATCTCCCATAGACTTAGAGGTTTATGCAAAAGTCCCTAAGTTGAACTATGAAATGGTTGACATGGCTTTACAGACGCTTTATAGGAAGGGCAGGTGGGAAATAAGGGATATGCCGGGGGAGAAGAGATTAAAGGTTTTTCACACACTGGCTTCTTTACTGGAAAAGTTCAGGCAGGACTTTGTGAACGTGTTAGTAATCGGTAACGGAAAGACCCCTTCAGCTGCAAATGGCGAAGTTAATGCAGCTATCGAGAGGTTAGAGAGGGCTGACTTAGACGTGAGAAAACTATACGGTGAGTACGTCCCGGGTGACTGGAGTACCGAAAGTTTGGAGGCTGAGGCAATAGTGAGAAGGGAGCCTTTAGGTATAGTGTTAGCCATTACCCCCTTTAATTACCCTCTTTTCGACGTGGTAAACAAGTTCGTATACTCGACAGTAGCAGGAAACGCCTTTGTTCTTAAACCAGCCAGTGCCACTCCCCTACCGGCAATAATGTTCGCAAAACTTGCAGAGATGGCAGGTTTTCCGAAAGAGGCTTTAGCGGTAATCACTATACCGGGCAAAGAAATGGACAAGATAGTTCAGGACAAAAGGATAGGTGTTATTTCACTCACGGGAAGTACCGAGACAGGGGAGCAAGTAATGAAAATAGGTGGAATAAAGCAATACGTTATGGAACTCGGAGGTGGCGATTCTGCGTTAGTTATGGCTGACGCTGATCCGAAAGTTTCAGCCCAGAAAATAGTCACCGGTATAACGAGCTATTCCGGGCAGAGATGTGACTCGATAAAGTTCGTATTTGCGGAAGAACCAATATACGATAAACTAAAGGAGAATTTAGTAGAGGAGTTAAGGAAGGTGAAAGTAGGAGACCCGAGACAAGACGGAGTCACTATGGGGCCTGTGATTGACCCTAAGACCGTAGACGAATTCGAGTTTGCCGTAAAAGACGCCGTAAGCAAAGGAGGAGTTATACTTTACGGAGGAAAAAGACTGGGCGCCACATATATTGAACCGACGCTTATTGAAATCGATAAATCGAAAGTAAAGGACTCGTACTTGTATAAGAAAGAGGTATTTCTATCAATCGCAGTACTCACTCAAGTAAGCAATATAGAAGAGGCAATAGAGTTATCTAACGGTAGGAGGTACGGACTAGATGCAGCATTGTTCGGAAATGACATAAATAAGATAAGAAAGGCGGTAAGAATGCTCGAAGTAGGAGCGGTTTACATAAACGAGTACCCCAAGCATGGTATAGGTTACTTCCCCTTTGGCGGGAGAAAGGATTCCGGGATAGGGAGAGAAGGTATAGGATACACTATTGAATATGTGACGGCCTATAAAACAGTGGTATATAACTACAAAGGAAAGGGAATATGGGAGTATTTGTGACTAAACGAAGGTACTCAGTGTTCTAACTCTTCTCTGAGCTCGTCACGACTATAAGTATCGATAGTATCACTAACATTCCCCCGGAGATTTCGAAGACGGTCGGTATTTGACCGAATATAGGGATAGCCAATAATGTTGCGACTACTGGCTCTAACAGCCCTATCGTCTCGATATGTTGAGGTTTGACCTTCCCAGAGGCTACTATTATAGACGTATGGCCCAGCAAGGTAGGTAATGTGATTAAACCTAATAGTGCTAGGACGGAAGTTATGGTAACTGTGCCAAGTCCCTGAATTAGGAACAACGGAAGTGTAAATATTGAAGAAGAAATATATATAGAAGAAGTTAAGGTTATCGGCTCGTCTTTGACTTTACTAAGTCCAGCCGTATAAAGGGCTATTAAAAAGGCTGACAATATTGCAATGGCGTTTCCGAAAAGTAAACCGGGCTTTAGAGGAAGGTTCATTAATACCACTCCCAAAAACCCGGTGATGACAGCGATTATATCCCTTAAGTTTGTCTTGAATTTTAAGAAAGGTGATAACAAAATTACGAAAAAAGGGGAGGTAGAGACGAGAACAGTAGCATCGATTATCGTTGTCGAGTAAACACTGATAATAAAGGTCACCATATGCATTGCTAGTAGTAATCCAAAGGGTGAATACCTCACGACTTTCTTAAGGTCGACCCTCCCTAAAGTGAGGATGAGACCTGCAATAAAGAACCTAAGGAATGCTATACTCCCAGGGGACATCGCCGATAATTTAATGAAAATAGAAGCGGTACCAAAGCTCATCCCACCGGCGATCAGCAGCAGGTAATACTTGTTTATCGATAGTTTCATTAGGACTTTTTATCCTAACTCAATAAATATGATTTATGCAAGTCGTAGTCCCTATCATTACCCCCTTTACGAAAGATGGTAAAGTTGACATAAATGCCTTAAAAGACCACGTGAAGAGGCTTTTAGAACTCGGTGTAGACGTAATTTTCCTTAATGGAACAACAGGTTTGGGACCGGCTCTTTCTAAAGAGGAAAAGAAGGAAACGTTAAAGGCGGTGTACGACGTCACACACAAGGTAATATTCCAAGTGGGTGGTCTTAATTTGTACGATGTCTTTGAGCTTGTCGAATATTCTAAGGAGTTCGACATTTTGGGAGTAGCATCTTACTCTCCTTATTACTTCCAGAGACTTCCAGAGAAATGGCTGGTCAATTATTTTAATGACATTATAAGCAAGAGTGAGCAGGACTTCTTCCTTTACAATTATCCCGCGGCGACTGGATATGATATATCAGCCAAAGTAGTGGGAAAGATCCACGGGCTCAAAGGACTAAAGGACACTACGCAGGACTTAGCTCACACACTTGAATACAAGATAGTAAATCCTAACTTAATCGTTTATAATGGATCCGATAGCTTAATCTACTATTCTTTATCGTCACTTGACGGTACAGTAGCCTCTTTTGCAAACCATTCTCCCCACATAATATCGGCTATGAGGAAGCTGATAAAAGAAGGAAAGAGGGAGGAAGCACTTAAGGTCCAGATGTTAATTAACATGCTACTAGACGCGATCAGGAAATACGGGCAGCTCTCGGCAACATACTATATGGTGGAGATAATGTTAGGTTATAAGGTGGGTTATCCTAGACCCCCAATATATCCCTTAACAGACGATGAAGTTAAAATGTTGAAAAGCGAAGTTGAACCTTTAAAGAGAAAATTAGAAGATATTATTAGTGGAATTTATGGCTAAAATGGTCACGCTGGGAGAAATTCTGATTCAGTTTAACTCGATTACTCCCGGACCCCTAAGGCATGTTAACTATTTCGAAAAACATGTTGCGGGTAGCGAGGCAAATTATTGTGTCGCGTTCATAAGGCAAGGGAATGAGTGCGGTATTATAGCTCGTGTCGGGAAAGACGAGTTCGGGTACAACGCCATAGAGTGGTTGAGAGGGAAAGGTGTAGACGTATCTCAGATAAAGATTGATGATTCAAGCCCTACCGGGATATTTTTCATACAAAGGCACTATCCAGTCCCTTACAAGAGCGACTCGATTTATTACAGAAAGGGGAGTGCTGGGAGCAAACTTTCCCCGAATGATGTTGATGAAAAATATGTCAGAAGTGCTGACATAGTCCACTCCTCTGGGATTACCCTCGCTATTTCAGACACTGCTAGAGAAGCTGTATACGAGGCTTTTGACTTTGCTAGAGCCCGATCCTTTGACACTAACATAAGGCTTAAACTTTGGTCTCCTGATAAGGCGAGATACGAGATAATGAGGATACTTAACAAATTCCACCTGAACTTCCTGATAACAGATACTGACGACTCAAAGATAGTGTTGGGCGAGTCGGATCCCGATAAGGCAGCTAAAGTATTCCTAAATTATGCTGATGTAGTGGTAATGAAGATGGGAGCTAAAGGAGCTGCATTGTACTACGAAGGTAAGAAATACTACTCTCACGGATATACGGTTCCGGTCGAAGATGTAGTAGGTGCTGGAGACGCTTTAGGAGGTACTTTTCTGTCTTTATATTACAGAGGTTTTACTTTAGAAAAGGCTTTAGATTATGGTATAGTAGCGGCAACACTTAACGTTATGATAAGAGGAGATCAAGAGAACTTACCCTCGACTACTGACATAGAACAATTTTTGAGAGAGTTCGAAAATAGATAAGAAAAAAGAAATAGAGGTTAAATTCTAAATAGGTAGTTAACTAATTTTTCTTCCCTTTAATGCCTTAATCAACGTTGATGCAAAATAGGGTAGGTCACCTGGATGCCTCGATGATATTAGATTATCGTCCTCAACTACTGGGCTGTCTATGTATTCTCCGCCAGCAGCGATCACGTCGTCCTTAATCGAAGTCACGGAAGTGACTTTTCTTCCCTTTATTACTCCGGCGGAGATGAGGATTTGAGGTCCGTGACAGATTGCGGCTACGGGTTTTTTCAGTTCGAAGAATTTCCTCGTTAACTCCTTGACCTCCGGCAAAGTCCGTATTCTCTCAGGACCTCTACCACCTGGAATTACCAGAGCTGAGTACTCTTCGGGCTTTACCTCTTTAAACGAGATATCCGCTACTACAGTATAACCGTGTTTACCGACTATTTTTCCTCCCTTTTCTTTACCCGCAATTACCGGAGTGAATCCCTCTTCTATAACTCTATAAAACGGGTATAACAGTTCAATATCCTCATATTCATCTCCTACTATAAAGAGTACTTTCATAGTGTGATAATTTGTGGCAATATAGACTAATAACACTTGTTGTTAGTCTAATAAAAACATTATAAGTCCCCCACCTTACCTCTCTCAAAGGCTTTATTTTATTTTAATCTACCTTTAGAGTAAATGGTGGAGATATGCCTCTACGGTACCGTCTACAATAACGCGGACACAGTTGAAGAGAGTGTGAAGTCTGTTTTCGACCCTAGTTACAAAATAATCATAACCGACAATTATTCAACTGATGGTACTTACGAAAAACTGGAGGAGTTGAGAAAAGACTTTAATTTGACCGTTTTGCGTTATAAGTCCTCAAGAGGTGTGGGGAGACAATATTCACTAAACTACTGCCCGGAAAACTCCATGACAGCCTATTTTGATATGGACGTAAAATACAACAAGATATTTCACGATATAGTGAAATACTCAGCTGAAAGAGGAGCAAAGGTAGTAACTACGATACAGAGCACTCTTGTCGCACCCAAAAAAGAGATTATAGAGAAGGGTGGTTGGAGGGATCTTATAGTCGCAGAGGACATAGAGCTCTGGTATAGAGTAGGCTTCGACCACCACATACCGCTGATAACAATGGAGAAGAATTTACATAGACAGTCCAGCTATGGAGCTAGAGAGAAAAGGTACTCAAAAGGGATTAATTATTACTACCGGTGGTTTATGAGTGTAGTCGACACCATAAGGGGTAGGGGATTTACGTTAGAAGACGCCTTTTTATGGTATAAAAAGAAATACCACGCAATAGTCTTCCTAGCGTACATAATAGCCAAAGCAAAGGGGATGTACAGAGGTACTACCATCTTCGAGCTGTTAGAAAAGATCTACATTCCAGACGAGTTTAGGAATTACGAGGACTATATCCTTATAGGG
The DNA here is from genome assembly GCF_037389295.1 of Stygiolobus sp. RP850M. Classification (NCBI taxonomy): domain Archaea; kingdom Thermoproteati; phylum Thermoproteota; class Thermoprotei; order Sulfolobales; family Sulfolobaceae; genus Stygiolobus; species Stygiolobus sp. RP850M. The sequence continues at coordinate 14,343 of NZ_JBBHKU010000008.1, forward strand.
GTAGGTCTAAGAGAAGTAAATTATAAAAATAGGGATAAAATTAAGAAATACACGGAAGGGTATAAGTCCTTCTTATGCGATGACAATATGATACTGTTTGTGAAAAAAGAAAAGGTTGTCGAATATTATATGAAGAACTTAAGTAAAAAACTTGTGAAGAATTGTGAGAAATTCACACTCTGAAGTTATAATCTATTTAAAATCTCCTCTAAGTAATAATAGTGGGGAACAATTTGGAGTATTATCTATCCAACATTTCTTCCGTAAAGAAAGACCAAGTTCCGATTAAGGGGTCAAAAGGAGCTTACATCCAGTGGCTTGTCACAAAGGATCATGGAGCCCATTACGCAGTCAGAAAGTTCACATTAGAGCCACACGGCGTAATACCGATGCACGTACATAAATACCAAGAGACTGTCATTATAACTAAAGGTAAATGCAAGGTATGCGTAGCCGACAAGACCTACGAGATGAAAGCTGGTGACTTCATTTTCATAGATTCTAATGTAAAACACTCCTTCGTGAACGGTGACTCAGAACTGGAATTCTTCTGTGTAATCGATTACACAGACGACATGAGTATAAAGACGTTAGACGAGGAGTGCAAGTGAAAGAAAAAAGTCACTCGTAATACGTCTGAGCTTGTTCTCTGAGGAAGGAGAGTAAGTAATAGGGTCCTCCCGCGTTTTTCCCAGTCCAACCCGAATGCTTCCAACCTCCGAACGGTTGTACTCCGGGCATTGCACCGGTAGTAGCCCCTACAGTCCTATTTGCGTAAACAACACCGGCTTCTATATTGTTAAAGAAGTATTCAATTTCTTTCGGGTCTTCACTGAAGATACCAGCGGTTAAGCCGTATTCTACGTCATTAGCTCTCATTAAAGCCTCTTCTAACGTCTTAACTTTTCCAACTAACAGTATGGGTACAAAAAGTTCAGTCTTCCACAACCAGTGGTCATAAGGTAAGCCAGTGACGACTGTAGGTTCTACATAATATCCTTTGTTCTCCTCCACGACTTTTCCTCCTATTACTATCTTCCCTCCGCCTTTCACAGCTTCATCTACAAACCTCTTGTACTTCTCTACAGCACCTCTGTTTATCATGGGTCCTAAAAAACGTCCTTTTTTCTAGGGTCTCCAATCTTGGTCTCTTTTACTTTATTGACTAATTTTTCTACAAACTTATCGTATACGCTTTCAAATACGTATACCCTAGAGGTGGCACTGCACTTCTGACCACCAAAGCCGAAAGCCCCACGATATACACCCTCAACAGCCTTGGTAAGGTCTGCCTTATCAGTTATTATCACGGGGTTCTTACCACCTAGCTCCATCACTACCGGTCTAGGGTCTCTTTCAATGAAGCGTTTTGCCAAGGAGTGCCCCACGTCCTTAGATCCCGTAAATGCCATTCCGTCAGATCTTGTTAACATGAAGTCAACGATGTCCTTTCCGCTACCTGTGATGTAATTCACCACACCCGGTGGAAAACCGGCCTCTAACATTATTTTAACTAAGTTGTATGCGGAAAGTGGTGTGTCGGAAGACGGTTTTATCACGGCTGTGTTCCCGGTAATCACTGCCCCGAGGGCCATAGTAGTAGTAGTTATTGCCAACGGGAAGTTGAAGGGAGCTATTACAGCCCAAGATCCGTAGGGCTTCATCACTGAGTAGGAGTGTTCATTCTTATACATCCTTGAGTCCATCTCGTGCTCAAAACCCCTATTAATCTGGAGGATGTAAGCGTAGTAGTTGAAGTAGTCTATAGTTTCGTCAACCTCAGCTATAGCCTCGTATCTGTTCTTACCATTTTCGAGGGTAATAGTAGCAGCTAACTCGAACTTCCTCCTCCTGATCAGCTCAGCAGCCCTTTTAGCCATTTCGACCCTGTCTTTCCATGACGTCAGCCTCCAACTCTTAAACGCTTCTTTTGCGGCCTTGAAAGCTTTATCTATGGCGTTTTCATCAGCTATCTGAAACCGTCCTATGAGAATTGAAGCGTCTATAGGAGACCTGACTTCGAAAGTCTTACTTGTCTTTACTTCCTCTTCTCCTATTATCAGTGGGTACTCTTCTCCAAGTCTTACTCTTTCTAATGCTTTCTCAAACTCTTGGTGGAACTCCTCCTCCCTACCTTTATACTTAGCTATAGTGTTTTCGTTTATGAATACCATATCTATAATTATAGATAACCGGAGATAAAAATGTGGTGTTGTACGTTGTTTGGAAAGTTTAACGAGAAGAGCCTAAGCCGATCGCATAACGATCTTAGGACCTTCAGTTGACATTATAAAGTAAGTAAACACATAATACTTTATGGACACGATAGAAGAAGCGTATTCAATAAGACTCGTTTCAGAAGTGAAACTAAGTCAGAAGGGTCTATTACATACCGAGACGTGGATAGAAGGGAATGAGTATAAGTCAAGCATCTACCTTGATAAGAATAGGATTACTTTCGGCGGAAAGGAGTCCTTACCATCGATCAACGGAGAGGATCTCTACTACGTTTTAAACGGAAGAACACTTGTCAAGCAAAGCCCTTACGGAGAACCTAAGAGACTCTTTACTCTCGGTAAGATACATAAGTTCGTCTTCCATAAGGACGGGATTTTAGTCATAGGAGAAAAGAAAGATAAAAAAGAAGGCCACTTCGTGGCTAAAAAACTGAAGTATAGGTTTGACGGAAGAGGTCTACTGAGAACTAGGATGTCCTTGTTGTTGTTTGACGGAAAAGAAGTTAAGATACTTGTTGAAGGTGACTTCGACGTAACTGACGTTGCAACTAACGGAAAAAGGATCGTGATCTCTGCTACAAAAGAAAACGATGATGTGGGTCTATCCGACATTTATGAGGTTGAAGGAAATGAATTAAGGAGAATCACAAGAGGGGAGGGGAACATAACGGCTGTCGCCATGAACGAGGACGGTCAAATAGCCTATCTAGGACACCGAAAGGGTAAAACACCATGGGCAGTAAAAGAAGTAATACTACCAGAGGAGGATAAGAGTTATCTGTGCGGAAATTATTGTGGTAATAGCGTCCTCACTGACTTGTTCGACGGTGCAAAGGAGAAGTTAGTCTTTAAGAGGGGAGAAATAATAACCACTGGTCAAGTCGGAGCTAAAACAAACGTTTACAAAGTTAGTGATAACAAGGTGGACCAACTGACAGATGGGGATATGGTAGTCAGGAGTTTCGATTATCTAGACGGAGAACTGGTTTATGTTTATACCACTCCTGAAAAGCCTTCAATAATGTACTACAAGGGAGAGACATACGACCCTAACCCCTCAGTCAGGGGTTTAAAGCCTGAACTGGTTAGGGGAGATGTTGAGGGTTGGGCTATAATAGTGGACAAGCACGCTCCGACGATACTCTTTATCCACGGAGGGCCACACACTGCTTACGGGTACTCCTACTTCATAGAATTCCAGTTTTTCGCAAAGCACGGGTTTAACGTAATATACTCAAACCCTAGGGGTAGTCAAGGTTACGGTGAGGACTTTGCTAAAGCATGTGTAGGTGACTGGGGAGGGAAGGACATGGAGGACATCTTAAACTTCGTTAGAACTGTCAAAGTGAAATACGAGCTGACGGGTAAGATCGGCGTTACCGGGGGATCCTACGGTGGGTTTATGACTAATTGGATTGTCACAAAGACAGATATGTTCTCTGCGGCGATTAGTGAGAGGAGTATATCTAACCTCGTCAGCATGTGCGGTACGAGTGACATAGGCTTCTGGTTCAACACTGTAGAGTCCGGTATTGACGACCCGTGGAAACCTGAAAATATGGATAAGTTAATGAAAATGTCTCCCATATATTACGTAAAGAATGTCAAGACGCATATAATGCTAATACATGGAGAGGAGGACTACAGATGTCCCATAGAACAAGCAGAACAGTTCTTTATGGCGTTGAAAATGAATGGAATCGATAGCGAACTGGTCAGGTATAAGGGTGACGGTCACGAACATGCGAGAAGGGGTAAGCCCAACAACATGAAGGATAGGCTTAGAAGAAAGCTAGACTGGTTTAACAGATATTTGAGATAGGTGACACTCCACGTAAGACGCCTTCGTTCTCGATATAAACAATTCATATACTCTCTTTAAGTTTATGAATAATGTCAGTTTTGATTATTCGTAGGGTCTTCAACATGTGTTCGAACCATATACATCCTAAAACAAAACCGATTCTAAGGAGACATTATGTGGTTGACCTAATTAATTAAAATATGTTTAAATGAACATTTTTTGATTTTGTAACAATTTAATCAAGAGATAAGCAAAGTATTTAATAAATTTCTTACCATTACCATATAATGTATCCACCCCAACTAGGCTATTATAGACCGGTCAGTCTTAGTGACGCCCTAGACTTCTTAAGTAATGAGGACGTTAAGCCCTTAGCAGGAGGTCAGAGCTTAATACCTATGTTAAAGTTTAGAATATTAAAGCCTAAGTTTCTACTGGACTTAAACCCTCTCAAGGAACTAAATCACATCTCGTCAGGAGATGATAGTATAATCATAGGTGCTACAGTGACACATGCCAGCCTGGTTAAGAGCGGTATAGTGAGGATAGACTTGCCTCTACTTCACCAATCGGCAAAAAAGGTAGGTGATATGCAAGTCAGAAATATGGGTACTATAGGTGGTTCGTTAGCAAACGCAGACCCATCGGCAGATTATCCTGCTATAGTTACAGCTTACAACGCTAAGTTAAGGTTACAGAGTTCGAAAGGCGTGAGGGAGATAGAGGCTAAGGATTTCTTTAAAGGGCCCTATACAACCGAGTTAAGGGAGGACGAGCTTTTAGTGGAGATCGTCTTCCCTAAACTTAAGGGATACAACTATAAGTACGCGAAAATAGTGAGGAGAGCTGGAGACTACGCATTGATTGGAATGGCTGTTTTAGCTAAAGTAGACGGAGTAGTAAAGGATATCAGAATCGCTTATACCGGTGTTTCCGACAAGCCGTTCAGACCTTACGAGATAGAGAAGTCTTTACTCGATACTAAACCTTCTGAGAACGTAATTAGGGACTTCGCAGAAAAAGTAGCCTCTCAAGTGAACCCTCCTTCAGACTCCAGAGGATCTTCCGAGTACAGAAGAAAGGTGATGAAAGCTCTTACGGTAAACACCCTAAAGGAGGTGTTAGGTATTGTTAGTTAGACCAGGAGAAAAGGCAAAAATTAAAATAAAAGTAAACGGGATATGGTACGAAAGGGAAGTAGAGCCTAGGCAATTACTAGTCCACTTCCTGAGAGATGAACTAGGGCTTACCGGTACTAAGATAGGATGTGATACATCAACTTGTGGTGCGTGTACTGTACTCCTCAACGGTAAGAGCGTTAAGTCTTGTACAGTGCTTACAGTCCAAGCTGACGGTGCTGAGGTGACTACCATCGAAGGGTTAGACGCAAAGGAGCTTAAAGAGGCATTCAAGGAGAACTTTGCCCTCCAGTGCGGCTACTGTACTCCAGGAATGATAGTTCAAGCTCACTACCTCCTCAAGGAACATCAACATCTCTCGGAAGAGGAAATAAGGGAAGGTATTCATGGTAACATCTGTAGGTGTACTGGATATCAAAACATAGTCAAGGCAATAAGGCAAGTTGCAGGAGGTGACGGTCATGTACACGGGTAAACCAATAAAGAGGTTATATGACGATAAGTTCGTCAACGGTAAATCAACTTACGTAGATGACATACAGATATCAGCCTACTATGCGGGGTTTGTCAGGAGCCCTTACGCACACGCGCTGATTAAGTCTATAGACGTAAGTGATGCGCTAAAAGTCCAAGGGATAGTCGCGGTCTTCACGGCAAAGGACCTGGAGGTTAAGGAAGGTATAGGAATATGGACTACTTACGAAGATCCTAAGTTATGGAAATTCGTAAAAAGGAAGCCGTTGGCGGATAAGAAAGTTAGGTATGCCGGAGAACCGGTGGCTATAGTGATAGGAACTGATAAGTATTCAGTGAGGGACGCTATAGACAAAGTAAACGTTGACTACGAGAGATTACCTGCGATAGTTAAGATGGAAGATTCCTTAGAAGATAAAGTGATCATACACGAGGAGTTAAAGACTAATGTAGCTTTTGACCGGACTTACAGTGCTGGCGACATAGAGAACGCCTTTAAGAACGCGGACAAAGTGATCCCAGTCGAGATAACAAACAACAGACTCATCCCGTCACCCATGGAGCCCAGAGGCATTATAGCTAGATATGAAGGAGGCTTCCTGACGGTATGGTACTCTACACAAGTTCCCCACACAGCTAGGTCAGAGTTCTCCAGAATTTTTGGCATTCCATCCAGCAAGATAAGGGTCATAATGCCCGATGTAGGAGGAGCTTTCGGAAGCAAAGTGAATATTTTGCCGGAAGATATAAGCGTCATAGCCAGTGCTATAAAGTTGGGGAGACCAGTAAGGTGGACAGCGACTAGGAGTGAGGAAATGTTAGCCTCTGAAGCCAGGCATAATACCTTCAAAGGGGAAATTGCAGTTAGCAGAGAAGGGAGATTGTTAGGAATTAGAGGAGACTTACTGGTTGACTTAGGAGCTTATCTAACTTATACTGCCCCTCTACAACCAGCAATTATTCCTTTAATGATCCCGGGGCCATATAAGGTTAGAGACATCCATATAAGGAGTAGGGCAGTTTACACTAACACCCCACCCATAACAATGTACAGAGGAGCAAGTAGGCCCGAAGCTACATTCATAATAGAGAGAATAATGAGTATTATTGCCGACGAGTTGAAGCTAGACGACGTGAGGGTCAGAGAAGTGAACATGGTAAGGATGGACGAGATGCCGTATACGAACCCATTCGGCTTGAAGTATGATTCTGGTGATTATTTAGGCTTACTGAGGGAGGGACTGAAAGCACTCAAATATTATCAGCTCAAAGGATGGGCTGAGGAGGAGAGAAAGAAGGGCAGGAAGATAGGTGTAGGGATGGCATTTTACTTGGAGATCAGTGGTTTCGGGCCTTGGGAGTTTGGCGAAGTCAGAGTATCCGAGACTGGAGATGTATTAGTAATAACCGGAGGAACTCCCCACGGTCAAGGTACAGAAACCGCAATTGCCCAGATAGTAGCTGACACTTTGCAGATAGACATTAATAGAGTCAAAGTGGTCTGGGGAGACACTGAAATTGTCGCTGCAAGCATGGGTACTTACGGGTCGAGAACAGCCTCGGCTGCTGCGAGTGCTGCACTTGTCGCTGCAAAGGAGGTATTGGAGAAGATGAAGAGGACAGCTGCTAAGATTTTGAACGTGGATGTAGAGGAGGTCGCATATTCCAATGGAGAGTTCAGTGCAGGTGGTAAGAAAGTTAGTTGGGATGAAGTAGCTGCATCCTCTTATGCCTCAAATGAACCAGGTATTTACGCTCAAGTCACTCTGTCCGGAGATGTTACATTCCCCTATGGAGTTCATGTGGCAGTAGTTGAAGTAGACGATTATGGTATAATAAAGGTAATAGACTACAAGGCTTACGATGATATAGGTGTAGTGATAAATCCGGCTTTAGCTGAGGGGCAAATTCACGGTGGGGCTACGCAAGCTGTAGGACAAGCAACATTAGAAGAAGCTATAATTAACGACGATGGTCAGTTAGTTGTAACTTACGCTGATTACTTTATACCAACGGCTGTTGAGACACCAAAGTTTGAAAGTCACTTCGTAGAAAAACCACATCCATCCGCGTATCCCACTGGGGCAAAGGGAGTTGGCGAAGCCGCACTAATAGTTGGACCAGCTGTTATAGTAAGGGCTATTGAGGACGCCACTGGAAAGAGGTTCAATAAGACTCCCGTAAGACCTGAAGACGTAATTTAGCCTGATTAAATTCTTTTTTCTTAAACAAACTGTCTCCAGTACAATTTTATTATACTTTTATTTTATAGTTAATAATCGTCGTATGATTTGAATGATCTACCAAGATAATTTATATATCTTCTCTTTTTAATCCTTTTCTATTTATCGAAGTTTAAAAAAGTCTTAACTTTGTAAATAATTGAAGATTAAAAAGATTTATTACTTTTTATTAGAAAAACTTAAATTTGTTTTTTAAACAATTTTAAATAGGTGAGTTGAAAGGACGGCTAAAACGGAGTTAAATGAAGGAAATTCAACGAGAATGGAGTACATATGGCCTATACGTTTCGCTGTAGGTTGGATGTTTTTAGACGTGGTTTAAGGAAGGCTGTACTAAAACCTGAAAAGTTAGACCCTAACTCATCTTCATTCGTGGGAGGAAAATTAGTGAATTTCCTGCCACACGCTGATCCGTTTAAGCCTTTCTTACTAATGACTCTAGAGAACAGAACATTAGACGCAACATTCCTCACTGTCTTCAGTTATGTCGAACCACTTGTGGGGATTATGATAGTGATCGGGTTGTTAACAAGATTGGCATCACTAGGCGCTCTAGCAATGTCTGTGGGTTTCGCTCCAGCATACTGGTTAGGTTCCACATGCGAGGACGAATGGCAAATCGGTGCTCTATTAACAGCAGGTTCAATAGTACTAATGGTAACAGCTGCCGGAAGAGTATGGGGATTAGATCACTTCCTCTATAAGAAGTTCGGAGATAGACCGATAGCTAACGTACCGATACTTAAGTGGATTAAACTGTGGTGAAAAGTATGGAAAAAGCAGTTGTTCTTGGCTTAATTTTCAGTATCTTGGTAGCGGGCTGGATACTAGCTACTGGCCAGTGGGCTTATGGAAACGTAGTAGGGCCTTTAGTAAATAACTCAAAATTACCGAAACTAGAGATCACTTATATAGACGCTTATAATACACCTCAGGGTCTATGTCTTATAATGAACATAACAGATATCGATGGTCCGGACGCTTACCCGGCTTCCGCTCCACTGATGGAGATATACAATACAAATCACACGTTTATGATGTTCCTAAACTCTTCACAGATATCTAACGATACCGTGAAAATAATACAAGCCCCGTGGAACGCGAATAAAAAGGACACCGTTAACTGGTATTCGGGATTCGTAGTAATATTGGGAAGTGAAGGACAGTTCCACTTACTAATAAAAGGAGTACACTTAACTCCCGGTAAATATTACGTGAAATTATACACACCAGCAATATCTACCGGTAGGGAAGCAGTAGCGAGTTTTACTATAACGTCATAACTTTTTCTTTTTTTTTAATTTATCCTCACTTTTTTCTCTCGCTTTACTTTTTTTACTTTTTCTTTACAATCTTTTGTGATGGAGAATGAAAAAATAAACATAATAGTTGATATGTTATTGTCTTCAGTGAACGCTATAGCTTTCACCGGTGCTGGCATCAGTACAGCTTCAGGTATACCGGACTTCAGAGGGCCTAACGGTCTTTGGAAAAAATACTCCCCTGAGTTGGCGAGTATAGAGTACTTTGAAAGGGATCCCAAAGGTTTCTGGGAGTTTTACTCGACAAGGATGAGGGGGCTATTTGAAGCGAAGCCTAACCCTGCACATTTTGCTTTAGCTGAACTCGAGAAGATGGGGCTAATAAAGTACATTATTACACAGAATATCGACGGTCTTCATCAAAAAGCTGGTTCAAAAAGCGTGATAGAACTTCACGGCACTATGAAGAGGAGCTTTTGCTCCTCTTGCTTCAGGTCTTACGATTCGTCTGAGGTTCTTATGAAAATAGACGAGGGAGAACTTCCTCCTAAGTGCTCATGTGGTGGGATTATTAGACCTGATGTCGTACTCTTCGGGGAACCAGTTAAGGAAATAAATTACGCATTACAAATTGCTTACGATTCGGACTTGGCTTTAGTGGTAGGTTCCTCTCTGACTGTATATCCAGCAAATTTGGTTCCGCAAGTCGTAAAGGAAAGAGGAGGTAAATTGATAATCCTAAACATGGAGGAAACGCCTCTGGACTTTATTGCAGACGTTGTTATAAGAGACTCCGTCGAAAAAGTCCTACCGATGATAGTTGATGAAGTAAAAAGGCAGACTGGTTTGGTGTAACTTTCAGGATTCGAAAGTGGTAACTACTGAATGTCGCTTTCGTCCTTGTTTGCTTCCTTTATCTTGTCCATTACTTTTTTTGGTAAAGCATAGTCCTCCCTCCTCTCGTTTATTCTCCCCAAGAGGACTATGCCCTTTCCCGGGACTATGTCAATTTCCCAAACATACTTATCATGATTTGTCTGCCTCATCTTTTCTATAACTACATATCTATGTAGCATTCCATCTCTTATTACTCTTCTGAACCTGATAATCCCATCAGCTACGTGTTCAACTCCGAATCCGAAAGCTTGGGACGTAGTTATTGCGTATTGTGACGTAACGAGAATTGTAAACCTCCACTTGTTAAGTACTCTCTTCAAGTAGTAACTTATTTTTCTTGCCATTGCCGGTTTATCTAAGAAAAGTGCAGATACTGAATCGATCACTAGTCTAGCCCACCCAGAGCCTAATTTTTGCTTAGCCTCTATCACTTTTTGGACTAGTGACTCTGGTTCTAACTCCGTTAAAGACCACTCGTCTTCCCTTTCCTTCATTAACGCATCAATTATTATCAACTTCTTTTCAATATATTTTTCGAGATCCCAGTTAAACATCTTGGCTTGCCTGACTATGGAGTCCCTGCTCTCTTCCGTAGTAACGTAAATTGCAGGCTCTCCATGGACAAGTCCTTCGTGTATAAAGCTGAGGGAGAAGATTGTCTTACCCGTTCCGGGTTCACCAGTCAAAGCTACAAAGAACCCCTGCGGAATGCCTCCCTCGATAAGCCTGTCAAATTCATGAATACCAGTAGACAGCCTGATCATAACTATTTATTTTGAACTAATGGAATAAATAATTGCCTTTTGATAAAGGTATTAAGGAAAAAATGGAGTGTGGACAATAATTTTGTTAATCTAAAATGAATTATTTGAATTGTTTGTGCTTTATTAGTAGAACGTTGATGATAATACTTTTTTAGGATGAGCACGGGAGGTATTACCTGGAGGTGAGCACATGGAAACTAGATGGAAGGTTCCCGTGCTCACCCAAATTATACTAATTTTAATGGAGTATATTAACCTTAGCCCTAGGTTTTACTCTGGGGATACCTTAGCCTATGCATTGGCTATCCAGCAGCAGTTATGGGAATCTTAGGGAGGTAATACCAAGAAGTCGGTATTAGCGAGAAGTTTTTATTTTTCAACGTTGTTCTACTGAAAGATGTTGAAGGGACAAGTAGAGTACGCTAAGGAGAGGTTGGTCAAGGCAGTCAACCAAGTTTTGGGCATAGTGAGAAGGAACGGGAGGAGCAGGAGGGTAGGACTAGCACTAGTCCTCATGACCCTGCTAGGTGGTAGGGCCAGCGTGAAGAATGCTGCTGAGACGTTCGGGTTAGACTACGCAAACCTGCTGGAGGCGTTGGGGGAACTCGAAGACGCGTGGAGGGACTACTTGAAGTTCCTGTCGGGGCTGGTGAAGGGTGAGGTAGCCGTAATCATAGACGACACCGTAGACCACAAGGAGTACTCCAGAGGGAAGGACGTGAGCCCCCACGGGAACTACTGGATCTACTGCCACGCCCACCGGAGGTTCGAGAGGGGTATACAACTCCTCACGGTCGCCATAGTGGACCTCTCCACGGGCAGGGCGTTCATGGTGGGAGCCTTCCCCTACGC
>NZ_JBBHKU010000009.1:0-8927 GCF_037389295.1 Stygiolobus sp. RP850M
AGCTCAAGTCCAACCGGAGGCTCCTCAGGGTCGAGTCGGCCCGGGGGACCCTCGAGGAGGTGGAGGGACACCTCCGAGTGGGGGACCTACCCCCCGGCGTCTACTACGCCGACCTGACCCTTGGAGACCGAGTGATTACGGTAAAATTGCTAGTTCAAGAATATAAAGGTGACTCCGGGACACACGTCAGGTATCTCTACACGACCGATCTCTCGCTCAGCGAGGAGGAGATCGAGGAGGCATGGAGGATGAGGTGGGAGATCGAGAAGCTTCACAGGGACGTGAAGGCCTTGGGACTGGAGGACTCCTCGTTCTGGAGGAGAGAGAGGCTTCAGGGTTACCTCACGATCTTCACCATCATGGTCAACGTTGTCAGGGAGCTGATGGGGGCTCTTAACCTGAGGAGCGTGGAGGCGTTCCTCAGGTTCGTTGAACGTTATTTAGGTGGACCGCCTGGACTGATGAAAATCTTTAAGTTACGTTAAAGTCCCATAACTGCTGCTATTAATTATTATGAATTCATCCCTATTATTCGGAGGGATGTCAGAGATATTATCTTTTGCTCAAAAAGTGCCATAAAACTATGACTATTCCTTTTATGTTCAGGTTAAGAAAATCTTTCTACAATTAAATTAGAAAAAAAAACTTCGTCAAACTACGTTATCTTTTTACTAATTCCTTTATGTATTCCCACATTAAATCAACGGCTTCTTGGAACACTTTAATCTCCTCTTCACTCATCTTTGCAAATCTTCCCTGCAATTTCAAGTATTCTTCTACCGGTTTCCTCTTAGACTTATCAAGTAAGGTCTTACTTACTCCCGTTAACGAAAACTCGCCATTAACAACCTCAAATAACGGCCACACTCCAGTTTCCACAGCAAGTTTAGCAACTTCGATAGTCAAACTACTGTCGAACCTCCACCCTGGGGGACACGGAGAGAGTAAATGTATGTACCTGAACCCCTGCATGTTCTTTGCTTTTCTCAACTTAGCTTGATAATCAAACGGGTAGGTAATTGAAGCTGTAGCCACGTAAGGTATCTTGTGCTCAATCATAATAAAGGGCACTGGTTTCTTAAACTCCCTCTTACCGGCTGGAGTAGTTGTAGTCCAGGCTCCGAAGGGTGTTAATGATGACCTTTGTATGCCGGTATTCATGAAAGCCTCGTTATCATAACATACGTAAAGTATGTCCTCGTTTCTCTCCGCCGCTCCGCTGACAGCAGCAAAGCCTATATCTCCCGTAGCACCGTCTCCAGCCCAAACCACAACTTTGGCGTCTTCTCCCCTTATCCTCAACTGCCTTGATAAACCACTAGCTATGGCTGCAGCTGATGCAAAGGCACTGTGGACTACCGGTACCGGTGAAGGAGATCCGTGGATATCTCCCATGATCACTGTTGAACATGAGGCAGGAACTACTAATACTGTTTTCTTACCCATTACCTCTAACAGTAAGTCGAGTTCCTTCGGTATAGGACACCCTGGACAAGCGGCGTTTCCCCTGAAGAAGTTTTGTTGTCTGATCACTTTCTTTTGTTTAATATAATCGGGAATTAACTCCTCACTCATTTAACCACCTCTCATCAAATTTGTAACCGTTCAACACGTCTTCCATTACCTTTTGGAAGTGAAGTGGTCTTACATCTTTCCCTCCTATACCTGCTATTACACTATGAACATCGATTCCGCTGTTGTAGAGGGTAGCTTTGACCTCCGTAGCTAAAATTCCTCCGATACCGTAGGAATACTCCCTGTCAAATACTACCACACCATGAACTCCTTTCAACACATTCTTGATCCTCTCCCGGGGGAAGGGTCTTACCACTCTTATCTTTAGTAAGCCCACTTTCTTTCCTTGGCTCCTCATCCTCCTCACGGCTTCTCTAGCATCCCCAGTCCATGCACCAACCGTTGTGAACACATATTCCGCATCATCGCACATATAGCACTCAACTAAGCCAAACTGTTTCCTACCGCTTATCTCCTCGTACTCCTTACTTATCTCCTCGATGACTTCCTTACTCCCTTCCATTGCCTTCATAGTCTCGAACTTAATTCTCATGTAATCATCCGGGGCTGCGATGGGGCCTACGTTGACTGGATCGTTAAAATCTATCAGATTGAATTCCCTAGGAGGTAGGAACTTATTAACAGTCTCATCTTCGAGGATTTCCAATCTCTCCATCGTATGGGTTAAGATAAATCCGTCGAAGCCCATCATCACTGGGAGTAATACCCTCTTGTCTTCGCTTATCCTGAAGGCTTGTAACGTCATATCGTAGGCTTCCTGAACGTTTTCCGCCATCATCATGATCCAAGACGCATCTCTCTTGCTGAAGAAATCCTGGTGATCATCCCATATCGACCAAGGTTCAGCTAAAGCCCTAGTAGCTACAGCATTAACAATAGGAACCCTCTCACCTCCAGCCCAGTAAATCATCTCGGTCATGTATAACAGACCTTGAGAAGACGTTGCCGTAAAAACCCTAGCTCCAGCTACAGCTGCACCATAAACAGCTGATAGAGCAGAGTGTTCGCCTTCAACCTTTATTAACTCTGCCTTGAGCTCTCCTTTTTCTATATACTCTGCTATTTTCTCGAGCATCGTAGTCTGAGGGGTTATTGGGAAAACTGCTAAGACTTGCGGTTTAGCTTGTTTTACTGCATAAGCTACTGCGTGGTTACCTACCATTGCAGTTACGTGTTTTGTCACGGTCATCATCTTCATTTCACCTCCGGAACCATCTCGATGGCTTTTTGAGGACATATTTGTGCACATACTCCGCATCCCTTACAATAATCATAGTCTATCCTCACGTCAAATCCCTCCAAAAGGTCTATTGTGTTTTCAGGGCAGTAAATCACACAGAGTCTACATTTCGTGCATTTGTCGTAGTAGATTACGGGTTTTATTACCCTCCAATGCCCGGTAAGTCCCGCTGCACCTACTTTCGGTCTTCCTAAGGGAATTGGATAGCTTATCATACCTCCCTCACCATCTCATAACCTAGTTTAGCCGCCTCTGCGTTCGTTTCACCTAACTTACCTTCGAACTCTTCTTTTACAGCCTCTTCAATTGCATCCAATGATATCATTCCAGTTATTCTCGCTATTGCCCCTACCATAGGAATGTTAACTAACCTCCATCCCGCAATGATAAGGTTCAGCTTTTCAGCGATTTCCACTGCATCTAGATAGAAGGTCTTTTTCCACAACTTTTGCGGAGTCTTGGTGTTTATGACCAAGATCCCGTCTTCCTTCAAACCCTCGAGAGGATTCATAACCTTAAAGAGTGAGGGGTCGAATACCCCGATAAGATCAGCGTTGTAAACCTCTCTGTGTATATATATCGGCTCATCTGAGAGGCGAACGTAAGAAGTTACCGGAGCTCCTCTTCTTTCTCCGCCATAGGAGGGGATGGACTGGCCATACTTACCTTCAAGGACAGCAGCCTTAACGAGTATTTCACCAGCAGTTACTACCCCCATACCACCTCTTCCTCTAAGAACTATTTCAAGCCTCATAACATACTTTTCTCTTTCGAAGATAATATTTGTCATTATAGATAAGATGAGAAGGGATAAATTAACCCAGTTTAAGATTTAATTATGGTATTTTAATTCAATTATTCCTACACATTGTGTCCTAGATGCGGAAAAAAGATGGTGGAAGTCGGTTATGGGTACTTTCTTTGCACGTATTGTGATTACGAGATAGGGACGTTATTGCAATTATGAACTTAAACTGGCGAGGTCAGAGATGCTCTCGACTGTTCCTCAAATCAGGAATGTAGTCTAAAATCGATAAGGGGACCCTTGCCTTCTCAAGGCTAGGAGACGTAATTGTCTCGACGAGAGAAACATAAACGTTTTTCCTACCTACTGAAAATTCTTCGGTTTTAAACCAGTTGTAATATCCATTTTACCCTCGCGTAATCCAGTTATAAATTATATTAAGCTCTCATATTTACCCATAAGGGTTAGAAGCCATGTATATTCTAATTGTTTTCTTCTCCACTCATTTACTAATTCGATACTTCCAATTTCACTAACTATACTATTGACATCTAATAATGTTTCACATACATCGTCTGCTAGAGTGTAAGAAGCAGTAAATTCTATCAATATAGCTTCAGGAGGGATTAGAGCTATATAAACTCCCTTTCTATATACCAGTTTCTGGAATATATACCCATTAACTCCCTCTTCCTTACCTCTTAAGAGTGATGATGAACAGAAGAAATTTGCTAAAACTCCTTACCAAAGTCCTTGTCTAGCCACTTCCATTTAAAGGTTTACGCAATCACCATGTATTACAAGTGGGACGTGAAGGGTCTTATCTAATAAGTGTTTTCCTAATCCGTAACTATTTATGCAAAATAACAGCTTAACGACGATAATATGAAAGATTCTGATAATCAAGTGTAATTTTTTAAACCTAAATTGTTAAAGATTGTTATGAGCTATTTCGAACGACTAAATTACTTTGAAAAGTGGTTTATTCTAGGTGTTATAGCAGGTGTCGTAGCAGGTATAGCTGCTACAATATTTTATTCTTTATTACATATATTTGAATTCATCTTCATACATAGATTTATAGGTGTTTCTTATCCAGAACCTTTAGGGGAAGGAGGGAATCTTTCTTTTACTTTTCACCCTGGAAATTATTATCTAATTCAAGTCTCAGTGGCTATAGGTGGTCTACTTTCGGGACTTATAGTTTATACATTTGCACCTGAGGCTGAAGGTCATGGGACAGATGCAGCAATAAGAGCTTATCATTATTACCAAGGTAAGATAAGGTGGGTAGTAGTACCAGTGAAGATCATAGCATCAGCAATAACTATAGGCTCTGGAGGGAGTGCTGGAAGAGAAGGACCTACAGCTCAATTCTCAGCAGGAATAGGTTCTATTCTGGCTGATTTATTAAAACTCCCTCCCGAGGATAGAAGAAAAATGGTAGCTGTAGGTATTGGAGCAGGGATAGGAACTATTTTTAAGACTCCTATAGGCGGAGCATTATTATCTGCAGAAATATTATATAGGAGAGACCTTGAACCTGAAATACTATATCCTTCTTTAATAGCTTCAGCAGTAGGCTATGTAATATTTGGATTAATTTACGGTTTTACACCAGTTTTCGGTTATTACTCAGAATCATTTAGTCCACTTAGATTACCCTTATATGCTGTATTGGGAATAGTTAATGGACTCGTAGCAATACTTTATGTTAAACTGTTTTATGGTGTACACTCATTTTTCAAAAAGTTAAAGATAAGTAATTACTTTAAACCAGTACTAGGGGCACTAATAACGGGAAGTATAGCGTTAGTAGCGCCTGAAGTAATAAGCACGGGTTATGGTTGGATAAATTTAATTGAGTACGAAAAGACTAACGCTTTTTACTCTCCCTTTTTACCTACTATATTACTTCTTGCTTTACTTCCCTTATTAAAGATATTAGCTACCTCCTTTTCAATAGGTTCAGGAGGTAGTGGAGGAGTATTTGCACCAGGGCTTTTCATAGGAGCTTTCGTAGGGGCTGATTTAGGTCTTATTTTTAATCATATCTTCCCGAACATAGTTCCTACAATAGCACCTTTTGTTATAATAGGAATGGCGTCATTTTTCGGTGCTGCAGGAAAAGTACCTCTATCAGTAATAGTAATGGTCACTGAGATGACAGGGAGTTTACAGCTCTTGCCCGGAACTATGATAGCCGTAGCTCTTTCCTACTTAGTTTCAGGAAATTACACAATTTATCAAGCTCAAGTTCCTACTAGAAGAGATTCACCAGCACATAAACTTGAATATGAAATACCATTATTACAAATATTGAAGGTAAGCGATGCTCAACTTTCTGACATTAGAGTAAAGATAAACGATAAAGTAAGCTTAGCTTTATCTAAGATGATGGAAAACAATTTCTTGAGTTTACCCGTTACAGATGATAATGATAGATTCGTAGGGGCAGTATATTTGAAGGACTTAGAGAAAGCTAACAGTAATGATATTGTAGGGAAATATGTAGTTAGAGGAGTACCATATGTTAGACCAGAATCTACCTTTGAAGACTGCTGGGATATAATGGCTAGACTTAGAAGTAAATGGGTCTGTGTAGTAAAGGACGGTAAATATTTAGGAGTATTAACTATAGATAATCTACTTAAATCTTATGAAGAAAAAGTGAATAAATTTAAACAGAACGACTCCGCAAAAATAGCTTAGGTAGTTTTTATTTTTTATTACCTTAAAATTCTTTTTCTTAATACAATGGATCATAAGAAAATATTCAACATAAAGAAGAGATCTGTAAACTATCATAGATATTCACTCATTTAAAAGGATATCTAACTCAATAATAATGCGTTTATCTATTTTGTCCATGATAATTATTTAATCATTTGGCTTAAATAAGTGTTTAGAGAGACAATATTTTGATCCTCTCTTCTGAGATAATTTACTTACGGAATATGACCCCTACCACATGGCTTTTGTGGAAAAAGTGGTGAAAAATCAGGGAGAAGAAGGAATTGTGGACTTCGGAGGCGTTAAGAGGAACATTTCGCTCTCTTTAGTAGACGCTAAAGAAGGTGACTAGGTGTTAGTACATGCTGGCTACGCTATAAAAGTCCTCAGAGAGGATGAGGTCGAGGATGACTTAAAGAGGAAAATAAGTGCAGTTGTTAATGACGGAGATGAAGAGTCTTGAGTTTATTCATAACGTGGTCTACAAATTTCTCCAGTTCCTCCCTCTTAACACCTCTCTCTTCACTTACCTTAAACACTATTTCCTCTACTCTAGCGTAATTCTTGTACTCCTCGTTGAGCCTCTTCCATGGTATACCCTTTAACGCATTTGCATACTTATCGTCAAAAGGGAGGGCACCGTTTAACATAAGGCAGGATATAATAGGGTAACCTATGTATCCCCTAAACCTTGTCCCGTTATCGTCACTGTAGACCACTTGTCCCTTGATCTTCACCTCGTACTGTTTATCCCTCTCGGAAGAGACTACCTTACAACCCTCCTCTGTCTTTTCAACTCTACCATCAGCAATAGCTCCAAGTGCCTCAAGCACTTTAATTCTGGGAGGAAGTTTCAGTTCCATAACCATTATTCGTACATTAAGCATTAAATGTTAACGAGTATCACACAACTCTTAAAAATAGGCAGTAATTCTATGAGGACTGTAGGGAGAAGGATATCGAGACCGACGAGACAAGAGCGGAAGCTATATACACAAGTTTGTCCGATAGGATGAAGAAATCGGTAACAGTCCTTGCGATGAATAGTGACAAAGCGGGAAACGAGGAAATCCATGAGTATTAACCTCCTTCAATTTCTAATCTTAATTACATTCGTGTACGAGCTTTGTTTAACAGTTCGTCATTTTGTTTGGTGATAAACTTTTTACCTATAATCAATATATGGGTTTATGGCTTGGTATAACAAAGACGAAGTAAAAAAGTTCATAACTAGGAAGAACTCCGTTCTAGTAGTATGGGATGTTCAAGAAGCCCTGGTTAACTCGATATTTAACAGAGATGAGTTTCTTGCCAAACTTAAAGAGTTAATCGACTCTGCTAGGCAATATAACGTACCAATAGTTTACACTAAGATAACACCCTTACCTGAGAGGTTTCAGCCCCCGTACTTGAGGAGGAGATTTGATCCGGGCGACATAGTTAAAGAGGTATATCCTAAGGAGAATGACATAGTACTGAACAAGAACACTGCTTCCATATTCGTAGGGACTAACTTCGAACTCATGATGAGAAATGCCGGAATCAACGTCATTGTTTTCACGGGAATCGCTACGGATATCGGCGTAGAAACATCAGCGAGGCACGCCCAAGCCTTAGGATTCTTACCGGTAATAGCTAGAGAAGCAGTATCCTCGGCAGACAAACAAGCCCATGAGAGGTCTTTAGCTAACATGAGTAAGTTAATGTTAGTCCTAGACAACAAAGAAATAATAGAAAGGTGGAGTTCTGAATAACTAAAAGTCTTTTTTTAAAAATCTACTTCACACTTTCCAGAGCACGGTAAGCAGTCCTTAAGTCAACTCCTTATGGACTGTTTAAATGGAGAATAAAGGAGGGATAACGAGGTATAGGTATAAAGTTTAAAATATGTTGCCATAGTTGTCAGTAGAGACATGAAAATAGAAATAGATGGTAAGTTACTACACATAACAGAAGGGTCAAATGAAAGAGTTAACGACTACCTGGATTTCATAAATAGACTCTCCCGAGACCCTGACAATTATACATTAACAAGATATAGTAAGATCGATGAACAACGGATCATTGAATGGTCTAAATCTTGGGGAAAAAGTACCATTATGATCTTAGCATATAATGACTCTACAGTTGTGGGCTTTTTCCAAGCATCACGTGGTAGATATTTCGGTACTGAGAGACAATTTCATGTTGCGGAAATAGCCTATGCAGTGGACAAAGAGTTCAGGGGTAAGGGGTTAATATATGTTCTCTTTAACGAGGCAATAAAAAGGCTCGAAAGTGTGAAAATACTTACTGCGTGGGTAGATGAAAGGAATTTAAGGTCTGGGAAACTTCTAATAAAATTGGGATTTGAGGAAGCTTGTAAAATTAATGACTTCATGTATTCTCAAATAGAGAAAATCTTCTGTAATTTTATAATGTATGTAGGAGATGTAGAGATAGTCAAGACTAAATTGAAAGAAGAGCTGGCAAGGAAAAATTATAACGTACATGAAGAATAATCTTAAATGTATAATAACGTAGTAGTAGCATTTATGTTTGAGGCTATAGATTTTTCTTCGAACGTAGTATTCCGCCATAACCCTTCCTTGTTCAATAAGGCGAGGGAAAACTATTGTAAAGGATAGACACGGTTACGTTAGGGTCTCAGACTTGATGCAACAGCTCTACTTC
>NZ_JBBHKU010000010.1:0-25369 GCF_037389295.1 Stygiolobus sp. RP850M
GATTCAAGAGGGCAACGAAGGCAGTAAATAGGAGCATTCGTAGCATGATGTACTCCATAGCCCTAGTCTTATGGGAGAGAAGGTTAATCCCAGAATTTGTAACTTAATGACGACACTATCACCACACTCACTAAATTTGTTAAAACCACTTTAGGAGGTCGAAGATTAGGTCGAGAAATCTGCCGAAGTGGATCTCATAAACTACCTCGGTATTCGCCTTTTTCTTCCACAGATCTAAGTAGTCGATAACCGTCATCCCCCTAGTCAGACAGTCACAGTTCTCTACATCTACATAATGTCTATCCGATTTCTTAATAATACCTCTGTCTATAGCAATACTGGTGGTTATTAAGTCCGGGTGAGGAGTGCCACCTATCTTCTCATTCTTCATCGAGTACTCTCTATAGTGGGAGTAGATCTTGATGTAAAACTGGCTCATCTTTGTGTTCATGTCCTTTATCTTGTTCCACAACCCGTCGTCAATGGGGTAGTTTACAATGACGTCCCAAGGCACCATAGTAATGTCGAAACCCGCATTGAATATTATCTTAGCTGCATCCGGATCGACCCATATGTTGTACTCAGCAACCGGCGTTATATTACCTCTTCCCCATGCGGTACCTCCCATCACCCAAACTTTCTTGATCTTATCAACTATACTCCTATCCTTCAAATAGGCTAATGCTAAGTTTGTCAAAGGGGAGATAGCTAGGAACTCTAACTCTCCGGCGTATCTGTCGGCTAATTCTACTATTGCGTCCATCGCTTTCTTGCTCTCCGGCTTAAACTTACTGGGCCTGACTATTTCATCCCCTATACCACCCTTTCCGTGGACTTCCTCAACACTCCTGAATGGTTTAACTAACGGTCTGTCACTTCCGGGGTAGACCTTAACGTCTTTTCCAATGAACTCTAACGCCCATAACGCGTTATTTATTTCTTGTTCGTAAGAGATGTTACCCTCTACGATCGTTAAAGCCTCAACTGATATTCCGTTTTTAATCAAGGCGAATAATGACATTATGTCGTCTTCTGCAGTATCACAATCTATTATGAAGTGTCTAGTCATTAAAACCCCTAAGCAAAGATACCCCTAGCGTCTAACAACCTCTTAAGTTTAACGTGAACCTCTTTCGGTTGATCCTTAGTGTAATACTTTATATTAGACTCTTTTAACATATCTGTGTCCGCATTTACTAACACGAAAATTCCGCTCTTCCATATCCAGTAAGCGTATAAAGGCTGTGATACTTCTACAACCTTTTTGAAACTCTCGAAGTCGTCCCCTTCGACTATAACTTCTTTCCTCTCGTCATTTACCTCAACTAGGGGAACGCCCTCGTCAACTGAATAGCCCTTTAGCATGATCTCTTTAGCATATGAAGCATGAACTCTAAATTTTCCTCCCTGATAGTCCACCAGTAATACTAGGGGTGAAAGGCTCATTAGTTTTTCTATGTCTCTATTGACTACTTCCTCCTTCTCGTAAGTTAAGATCTTTGAGGGCTTGGGGTAGAGTTTAAGTTCAGCTCTAGAAATTGCCCCCACAATCCCTTTGGAACCAACTAACATCTTCCACTTAATACCTCCATAAGGAGTAAGCACTCTTACCCAATTAGTAAAATCTATCGGCTTACCGTAAGCTGTAGAAAGTGGTGAAGCAAAATTTGTAGCAAGTAATCCGCCTACGGTCCCGTCATATAGTGTTGGTAAAAGTAAGCCTTCTTCGCTAGCCTCTTTTCTGATCGCGTTTACATCAGCTCCCGCTAGAGCCTCCACAACTCCGTTTTTAATTTCAAACCAGTCCATCTTTCTAGTGTAGACATACTCGTTTACACCCCCTTTTTTTCCGTGTTTGCCGTTACCTAAAACTTGGATTTTAAGCCCCTCTTCATAGGCGCCCCTGATAACTTTAAATAATTCTTCTTCTGAGTGAACATCCATACAGTTATATTATTGTGACAGAAAGAGTTAAATAGTAGTTGGCTTAAACTCATACAGTTCTATATAACATACATCTTCACAGTTCTTTTTGATCTCCTCTCCATATAGAGGTATTCCGTTAACTATTTCCACTATATAAGACTTATTAATCACTAGAAAGTAGTATGCAGAATCATCCTTAGGCAGTGTTTCAAGGAGCTTTAAAAACCCCTTATGGTTCGTATAAAGATTAAGTTTTAGCTTCTTCTGTATCATACTGGTAGGCTTGAATTCAGCCTTGATCACGAAGTTAATCAAATTATTTATAACTTTGTTCTTCATAATTTTGCCTACAAAGCCCCAACCGCTTACGTTAACTTTAATTCTGCTAGAGTACTCGTCAAGTGGAATAACTATTACGTCGATTCTGCAAGACCCAAGTTTTGTGTGAAGGAGAATTGACACTGAGTTTTCCTCAATCTTCTTTATTATTTTACCCTTTATCTTCACACTAAGAACTGAGGTCTCAAATGTCTCATTATCTTCTACTTGAAAGCCTAAGCTCTCCAAGAAATCGTTTTTGGAAAGCATTAGAATAAGTACTTCAGCCCTGCGTAATAGCGTTATTTCGTTCATTCAAAATTAGTATTTGCATGACCATAAATAAATTTTTTCAACTAACATTTTAGCTTAAATTTCCTCTTGATAAAGTATAACCATGCCAAAAGTAGCCGTCATTATGGGGAGCAAATCTGATTGGGAATACATGAAAGAAGCCGTTGAAATTCTCAGGAATTTCGGAGTCGAAACCGAGGTAAGAGTAGTCTCTGCGCATAGAACTCCAGAGTTCATGGTAGAGTTCGCTAAAACCGCAGAGAAGCGAGGTATTGAAATTATAATAGCGGGGGCTGGCGGGGCAGCACATCTCCCAGGTATGACTGCATCGTTAACTCATTTACCGGTGATCGGAGTACCGATTCCGTCTAAAAACCTCAATGGGTTAGACTCCCTACTATCGATAGTCCAGATGCCCTACGGTGTACCGGTGGCTACGGTAGCTATAGGTGGAGCTAAAAACGCCGCATTACTCGCCTTAAGGATTTTAGGTATTAAGTACCCGGATATAGCTGAAAAAGTAAAGAAGTTCATGGAGGACATGAGAAATGAAGTCCTTAATACAAGACTTGAATAAAAGGAAGATCGCAATTCTAGGAGGAGGGCAACTAGGTTGGATGATGATCTTAGAAGGGAAGAAGTACCCTTTCACTTTCTACGTGATGGATGAACCTAATGCCCCAGCTTGCAGAGTGGCAGATAGGTGTTTCAAGCCCGAAGAATACAAGGAGATGATCAACCAAGTTGACGTAGTGACTTTTGAGTTCGAGCACGTAAAAGAAGAAGCTCTGGAATACGCTAAAGAGAAGGATAAGCTCTTCCCTAATATAAACACTGTTGAGCTGAAAAGAGAAAGGTGGAAGGAGAAGACGTATTATAAGGAGCATAACTTACCGACCCCCAAATTTTACGTGGCAGAAGATGGGGAAGAGGCGTTAAGGATACTTAAAGACCAGTTCAATAACGTGGGTGTTCTTAAACAGAGTAGAGGAGGGTACGACGGAAAGGGTCAGTATTTCATAAAGGGTGACGTGGAAAAATACTCATTCATAAAAGATATGAAATGTAAATTTGTGGTTGAAGAGTTTGTGGATTACGACTATGAGGCATCAATAATAGCGGTTAGAGATAAGAAGGGAAATTTCAAGGCTTACCCTCCTACTTTTAACTATAATGAAAAAGGTATTTTAGTTTATAATTACGGACCACTCAACGATTATCGTTTTAAGGATATCGCAAAGAGATTAGCAGACTCACTGGAGTACGTAGGGACTATGGGCATTGAGTTCTTTATAAGAAAAGGAGAAATACTAATTAATGAGTTCGCACCTAGAGTCCACAATACGGGTCATTACACACTTGATGCTGCTTTCGTATCTCAATTCGAACAGCACATAAGGGCTATAGGTGAAATAGACTTAGGAGACACAACACTACTTTCTTATGGTGGAATGGTTAACATCCTTGGGACCGATAATGTTCCTTACGAGGTGTTGAAATTTGGAAAGGTATACTGGTACGGTAAGAGTGAAGTCAAGAAGAGGAGAAAGATGGGGCATGTTAACGTTGTAGGGGAGGATTTAGAGGATGTTAAGCAAAAAATTGATAATATTATGAAACTAATATACCCTGAAGGCTTAGACTTATGAAGATTAAGTTCAAGATCTGGATAGAAACGGATGACGGTAAACCGATTTTGGGTAAGGGTGGGGTTAAACTCCTAGAGAACATTAAGAGCACCGGAAGTATTGCTGAGGCAGCTAAAAACGTAAATGTGTCGTATAAATTTGCTTGGGAGTATATAAAGAAAATAGAAGGACTTCTGGGTGGAATTGAAACCAAAAAAGGAGGAAAGGGAGCTGGAGGGACGATGTTATCTGAGAAGTTAGATAAGGTAATAGAAATTTACCAGAGTGCTGAAAAAGAAATCGAGGAAGTTTTAAAAAAATATGAGGAAAAGCTCAAGGACGTTACGACAAATACTTGATTATACTCTCAAGGATTCACTTCTTTCACCTGAAGGATGCTGCTAGGAAGGTTAGTAGGGTGGGTTGCTGAGGAAGTTATAAGGCTCGGGCAAACGATATAAAGTTGGAAAGGTTAATGAATCTCATTAAGAACGTTGATAAACTACCTAAGGAGTTTAGGAATAAGCTGTATTTGATGCAATATCGTCGTTTGTAGTGTTGGATTGAATGGCAGGCAAAGAAGCACATGGTTTTGTAATACACTACGTCAATCCTAAAGCACTTTTCTATTTCATGTCTTAGATGCGGAAAAAGCTAATGGAAGTTGATTATCGTTGGTTTAAGTGAAATTACAGTAATGAAAATGACCGTGACGTTATAGCAATCATAAATCTTAATGGGAGGGAGTCTGTGACCCTCTCGACTGCACCTCAAATGATAGATGTAAGAGTGAATCGATAAGGAGAACAATCGCCTTTATGGCGAGGAGGGAGTCAGCCTTAGCCAAACCTAAGCTCTTTATGCGATTAGAACGATGCATATAAGAATAAGTTAATCAAATAAACGACTACACCGGAAATCCTAATTGTTCAATAATTGTTTGTAAAGACTTTCTATCCAATTCACCATAATATCACATTTGATTTAAGAAATTCTTGATCTAAGAAATTATATAGCTTTATATTAATAAAATTACAATAATCGAAATTTTTAATTAATATAAGTTTAACAAAAGATTAAGGAAATAGCCAAAACTTTTCAACCATGTTAAGAAAAGGAATGCCGTCCTCATGTCATATTTCGGCAGTACTGGTGGTATTACTACTTTGTAGGTCTATACCATAGTTATAACGTACTATGTACTTTAATTCTCTACTTATCATCTCCATAGAGAGTTCTCCCTTAAGGCCATTTTCAATTATATCACGGAACTCCTCGGGAATGTAATCCAACCTGGGTTCTAGGCTGTAGAAGTCTTTTAGAGCAATTTCTCTTTTAGATGGATCAGTCACTGCTTCCTCTATCTCCCTTTCCAACCACTCTGGGAAGGGGAAGTTATTTGTCAACGCTACGTAAAGTGAGACAGTAAATGAGTACACGTCAAAGTTATATTCAGCCTTTCCTCCGAACCTTTGCATTGGGTGAGCATAGTAGGGTGTGTAGTGAATGACCGGTAGACCCAATTTTACTGCCGACCCAAAATCAGAAAGTTTCGGCTCAACTCTACCTGTAGTTAACGCATCAAGCGCTTCATCCCCGTATTTAGGAAGTCTTGAAGTGAACAGAACGTTAGATGGTTTTATGTCGCAATGCACGTACCCGTTTTTATTAATGTGGATTACGGCATCAGCTATTTTCGAAAAGATCACGGCAACTATTTGACTCCACTTACTTGAATGCCTTAGTGTTGAAAACTCCGAATTTACTAAAATCTCCCTCAGATCCCCTCCTTCCATATACTCCATAACTATTGCCGGTGGAGATGAGTAGTAGTCTGTAAAGTTCTCATCTACAAAACTTGCAAATATCCTTACTAAATTAGTTGAGCCCTTAGATATCTCTTGCATTTTAGCTACTTCATAAAGTAACTCGTCATAACGGAACTCCTTCTTTACCACTTTCATAGCAAATTTTCTCATCCCCTTTTCCACCATGAGAACGTAACCCATTCCTCCAGTACCTATTACCTTTTCTACTTTGTAACCGTAAAGGACATACCCTATCCAACTGTTTGGGTCGAACTCGTCCCTAGGTGTGTAGAGCATATAAGGTTTTACTTTACTACAAGCTTCAACGAATCCCTCTTTACAAGCAAACAAGAACTCCTTCATAGCATTTGAAGGGGAATTAAGTGCCTCATAGGCTAAGCCCTTCAGATAAGCCGTGGAGGAGTTCCTCCTTAGCTTCTCAGCTTCCTCGATCACTTTCAATGCTTGTTCGTACTGTTGGTTCTTAACATAAGCGTTAGCTAGAGCCAACAAGTTACTGAAGTCCCTTCTTAGCTTGACTGCTTCTTCGAAATACTTCACAGCTTCCTTATAGTTTTTCTTAGATAAGAAGTACCAGCCCAGTTTAAGAGCTGGAGCATCGTAAGTCGGTATTACCTTTAAGGCTTCAAATAACACTTTAACGTTACCGGTTCTGTCAAATTCGTCTATTAAGCTGTTAGCTCTCTCCCTTAACTTCTTCTCTAGTTCCCTATATTTGTTCTCCGAGAAGAAGGAGTAGATTTTCAGGGCTTCTAATTCTTCCCCTACCTTCTCGTAGCACTCAGCTACTGCTAAAGATTCCTCTGGGAACTTCGAGGTCAAAGTATTGTAAAGCTGTATGGCCTCATTGCACTTGTTTAAGCGGGATAATGCGATTACCGCGGCCCTTACTACTTCAGGGTTATTGTGTTCCCTGAGCATGTACTTGGTTAGTTCATAACTAGTGTCCATGTAATTCATCAGGGTTTTCACGTCTCCTTTAGGTATGGGTACTCCGTGAACTAATAAGTAAGGAATATTTTCAACCGCATTACCTTTGATCTCTCCGAAGTGTAGGATTACAGAATCGGGAGTTTGGAAGATATATCCATTGAATTCTTCTATACGATCTACGAGCACCGCCTCTTTCAGACCGTCGAGTTTTGAGGAGTCGTAAACTGGAGTAGAGGTTAGCTTAACTTTACCGTTCTCGTACCTGATAACATAGCCGATCACGTCCCCTCTTAGTTTAGGTCTCTCTTGGGTCTTTCTCAAAGTACCATCTAAATAGAGGTAATATTCTCCATCCTTTGTGAAAAGTATGAACATGATTAACTGATTATCGCGTTAATGTATTTAATATGCCTACAAATAATACCATTTAAATGAGAGCCCTTGGTATTATGTCAGTATTATTAAGCCCCATTCTTTTAAAGAGTCACCTCGGTCGAAGTGATTAGACTCGCCTTTTATTTGTTTACTCATGTCCATATCTATAAGTTATTTTTTGTAAATATTGTAATTTAGAAAATTACATTTTTCTATAAAAAAGAAAATTTTATCAAAAAGTTATAAATTCAAATATTTGATACACTACATTTAACTTTGATAATCATGAAACAATTAGTTTCAATCGTAAACGCGATATTTCAACTGGATAAGGCAGTGTGGACAACAATTTTGTTAATATAAAATGAATTATTTGAATTGTTTGTGCTTTATTAATAGAACGTTGATGATAATACTTTTTTAGGGTGAGCACGGGAGGTATTACCTGGAGGTGAGCACATGGAAACTAGATGGAAGGTTCCCGTGCTCACCCAAATTATACTAATTTTAATGGAGTATATTAACCTTAGCCCTAGGTTTTACTCTAGGGAGACCGTAGCCTCTGCATTGGCTAACTACGTTTCTGGATTATCCTCTTGGAGGGTAGTTTTACCCCATTCCACTCTGCTTTACTATCATAGGAGGTTGAGTTATGTTAAGTACGCTGTGCCATTGAGTGGTGTTTACGCTATTGATGAGACTAAGGTGAGGCTAATTAATGGTCAGTACTATTACGTGTGGATTGTTAGGGATGTAAAAACTAAGGGAATACCCTTCTTCATGGTTACTAGCGTTAGGAGTGGAGTACACGTCTTGGTAGTTCTTGCGAACATGAGTAGGGTTGAGGAAATAGCAATGAGGGTGTTTAGGAGAAGGATTGATAAGGTAATTTACTTGCACGATGGGGCAACAGCATACAACGCCTTCACATGGTTAAACGTAGAACACAAGAAGGTAACGTTCAACGAGAGGAATTACGCAGAACAAGGGTTCAGAAGCCTAAAACATAGGCTTGCATCAATGGACTTCCACTTCCCTTGGAATAGTAACAAGTTCACAATAACTAGGTGGTTATCAACATTCTTCCTAATATATAACATCCTTTACACCCCAACGTACTTGTTAGATAAGGGGGTGATAATAAATGTAAATATTTCAAATGAATGAAATTGTTGTCCACACTGTTGGTTTTGATCACATAGATGTTAAAGAGGCAAAAAGTAGAGGTATAAGAGTAGGATATACACCAGAAGTATTGACGGAGACTACAGCAGATCTGATTTTCGGGCTTATCTTGGCCGTCGCTAGAAGGATTGTTGAAGGGGATAAGCTGATAAGAGAGGGAAAATGGATGATCCCTTGGCAACCCGACTTTTTACTGGGATATGACGTATACGGTAAAACTTTAGGGATAATAGGGATGGGCAGAATAGGTAAAGCCGTTTACAGAAGGGCTAAGGGATTTAATATGAGAGTCATATACACATCTAGGACTAAAAAGGATGATATAGATGCCGAGTTTGTGAGCTTCGAGGAGTTACTTAAACAATCAGACTTCGTAGTAATAACTGTTGATCTGAACGAGTCTACATATCACATGATAAATGGGAGTACATTAAGGCTGATGAAAAAGACAGCATTTTTGATTAACGCCTCTCGTGGAAAAGTAATAGATGAGAAAGCATTTGTTAAAGCTCTAGAGGAAAAATGGATTGCTGGGGCTGCGTTGGACGTGTTTGAAGAGGAACCTATTAACAAGGATCACCCTCTCCTGAAGTTCAGTAATGTTGTATTAACTCCTCATATTGGAAGTGCTACATTTGAGACCAGGGACAAAATGGCTGAAATTGCTGTTGAGAATTTATTCAGAGGTCTCAGGGGAGAAAAGTTAATATATGAACTATAGCCGGACTAAAAGTATTGAGCTCTTTGTTTTATTTCTTTTTTCACCTTGTTCAATTCGTCATTTAATATAGGGTCTCCGTTCTTTATTGCATTTACAGTTTCCGTTATTCCAACCTCCGTGACTTTATTATCAAAGTAAAGCGTTATTGACGCTATAAGATATGTCAGTTTAACTTTCTCGAAGATAAAGAACTCATCAAGTTTACCTTGTAGTCCTATTGCCTTTAACATATCTCCTCTCTTTATCGATTTAAACCAACTCTTCTTTTCTCGTAGCTGGTTAGAAAACTCACTTTGATAAGCTATCTCGTTTATAACAGAATATATATCAGCATTGATTTCCTCACTATTCCTTCTGTCTGCTATCTCCTTAGCTAGGATCTGAATATCTTTAGGGTCAATTACCACATCCTCTCTAGTCGGGTATGAGGTAAATCCCTGAGAAATTGCTTCCTCTTCTATCCTCCTGAAAACTTCTTGTATATCTTTTTCAGCTAAAGCTAAACTGAAGCTCTTTCCTGAGATTAAGGAAGCCATAGAGTGAAGTAAGTAAACATCTAACGTAATGAATAAAGAAATTATTTTATCTACGTTTTCGTAGTTCTTAGTTACTGTCCAAATAATGAAATTCTTCCTTAAATATTTCTTAGGCCAATTATCTAGTACGTATAAGATAGGCGGTTTAGCATAACTTAATGAGACGAAATAACCCCCATTAATTTTCTTATAAACTGAAACAGTAAGATCCTTATCTAAACCTGATTTATGTGCTAATGCAATATAATTCATTTGAAATCATCCTCTTCAGCCCTGGCCACTCTCCTCATTGAATCAGCAAAGAGTGTACTCATCAAGTATTATAAAAGAAGGAAAGCGTATAATAAAAAATTATTACTTCTCAATATATCCCTTCTCTATTAAGAGTTCCGCAGCTAATATTCCGCCTCCAGCAGCTCCCCTTACGGTGTTGTGTACTAAAGAGGCTAACCTTACTGTCTTCTTGTTAACTTGTGCAATCCTACCTACTACTACACTCATTCCGGGTACATCACCAGCCCATCTGTCAAAGTATACGGTAGGCCTATTGTCTTTATCCGCCACTATTATCGGTTTAGAAGGAGCTGTCGGTAGCTTCAGCTCTTGTGGTAACCCTCTGAAGTTTTCTAGTGTTTCTTTAACTTTTTCTGCAGGTGTATCCTCCTTAAATGTAACATATAATACTTCGTAATGACCTACAATTGTTGCAATCCTATGAGTAGTTGCTGAGAGGGTTACTTCTTCTAGCTTGGGCTCATTAACGTTTCTCTTTACCTCGCTCAAGACTCTGAAGATCTCCTTTACGGTCTTAGCGTCGTAAGCGTCACCAAGTACTTTTATGTTATCGATTACGTCGAGTGAGGCAACTCCAGGATAACCTTCACCAGAGACGGACTGCATTGTAGTTATGAACGCTCCGTCCATCTTGAAATTCATGAATATTGGAGCTAACGGAAACAGCGCACCTTGTGCAGTACATAAAGGCGTCGTTACTATAAAACCCTTCCAATCTCTTCTCTTCCTTTGTTCATCTATTAATGAAATAGTGTGCGGGTTTAATTCAGGTACTAATAGCGGTACGTCAGGATCAAATCTGTGATCTGGAGAGTTACTTATAACGGGGTAACCCAACTTTGCGAACTGCTCTTCAACCGGACCCGCAGCACCTGCAGGTAAGGGCGAAAATATAATATCTACTCCTTCTTGTTCCATTAACTTAGGATCCGTTGGTTTTACTTCAATATCTGCTACTTCTTTAGGCACTTGACCTACTGTTTGCCACCTTGTAACTTCTTCATATGGTTTTCCTACAGATCCCTTACCGGCTAAGTAAGTTGGTTTTATGTAAGGGTGATCTGCTAACATTCTTACGTACTCAATACCTACTAAACCCGTTGCCCCGAGAATTGCGGCTTTAAGAGTTCTCCTCATGAGTATCACCTATTATACTCATTTGGGAAATATAAATTTGCTTTAAAAATATAAGCTTTACAATTTGATAAAAAACAGTTTATGTTAAAAGTACGGCTCCTTTTGAAGAAGACGAAACTAATTTCGCATATTGTGCTAATAGCCCACTTTTGTATCTCGGTGGTGGCGGTGTCCACTCGTCTCTTCTTTTCTTTATTTCTTCAGGAGATAATTCTACTTCTAGTTTTCCTCTATCAGCATCTATAACTATTATGTCTCCATCTCTAAGTAATGCAATAGTCCCACCGACCGCTGCCTCTGGAGCTACGTGACCAACCATAATGCCCCTAGTCGCTCCTGAGAACCTTCCATCAGTTATTAACGCAACTTTTTCACCTAAACCTTGTCCCACAATAGCACTCGTAACTGCTAACATTTCTCTCATTCCGGGGCCTCCTTTAGGTCCTTCGTACCTAATAACTACCACATCGTTCTCAACGATCTTTCCTTCCAAAACTGCCTTAAATGTCTCTTCCTCTGAATTGAATACCTTTGCAGGCCCTCTATGGTATTTTACTTTACTGGCAGACACTTTCATAACTGCTCCCTCTTCTGCTAGATTCCCCTTTAGTATCCTTATTCCACCTACTGTAGAGAACGGGTTCTTAACGTCTCTCACTATGTGATCATGAGGGACGTCAGGGATCTTATACTCCTCTAAATTCTGTTTTAAGGTCTTTCCGGTAACAGTGATCACGTCTCCATGTAATAGCCCTGCTTCTAGAAGTTTCTTCATTAACAGTGGAGCTCCACCAACTCTGTGCAAATCAGCCATCACATACTCTCCTCCAGGTTTCATGTTGACTATTTCCGGTGTCCTTAAACTAATTCTGTCGAAGTCATCCAGAGTGAGCTTTATACCAGCCTCATGAGCTATTGCCAGTAAATGAAGTACGGCATTTGTAGACCCCCCTGAAGCCATAAGCACGGTTATAGCGTTTTCAAATGCTTCAAAAGTCAGTATGTCTCTGGGTTTAAGTCCTATTTCGACTAAATGCATTAAGGCTTTTCCAGTCTCATACGCATACCTAGTTCTCATAGCATCCACGGCTGGAGGCGAAGCACTCCCTGGTAAAGCTAACCCCAAAGCCTCTGTAATTAAACCCATAGTATTAGCTGTGTATAAACCTCCACAAGTACCCGGCCCTGGTATTGCGTTATCTTCCATAAGTCTTAAGTCTTCAGCTGTGATCTTACCCTTAGAGTACGCACCTACAGCCTCGTATACATCTTGGATAGTTACCGGTTTACCCTTAAAGTTTCCGGGCAGAGTTGAACCTCCATACATAATTATCGAAGGTATGTTAAGCCTTGCCATTGCCATCATCATACCCGGCGGGGTCTTATCGCAACCTGCTAAGGCTACAAATGCGTCGTAACCGTGAGCGTTAACTACTAGCTCTACCGTGTTGGCAACTATTTCCCTACTTACTAATGAATATTTCATTCCTTCACTACCCATCGCTATCCCGTCTATAACTACTGGAGCAGTAAATACTCTAGGAGTACCTCCAGCGCTTCTAACTCCTTCCTTGACTACGTTAGAAAGTCCCAGTAGATGTATATTACAAGGCCCTGCTTCGTTCCACGCTACCGCTACTCCTACTATAGGTTTGGAAATATCGTTATCCGTAAGTCCCATAGCTTTTAGGAATGCCCTATTAGGTGCTTTTTCGTAACCCCCATAGACTATATTTGACCTCTTTTTAGGAGAATATTCAGACATCAAATGATATAAACAAGTTCAAAATTTTTAAATTATTATGGGTGATTACATAGGTGTAGCTATTATGGTCATTTGTGGATCGCTAATCTCAAACTTCTTCCATGAATAACCGCTATAAACATCTATGATTTCAAACCCCGCTTTTCTCATCAAGTCTACTATCTCATGTAAGCTATAATATCTTTGAGAGAATGTAACTTTCTCGACTTCTTTACCGTCCTTTATATAAGATCTTGTTACTTGTAATCTCGATGTAAACGGGTCAAAGTTGTTATTATCTATAACCAAGTACGGTGGAATGTAGGAGTGTATTATCTCGGGCTTGTTGTAAATGAGGAAGTCCCTATTATCGAGGTTTACAATTAATAATCCGGCATCTTTTATTACTCCCCTGAACTCTCTGAGGATCTTTAAGTCATCTTCCTCTTCGTAATATCCTAAGCTGTTGAAAATATTAATAATGATATCGTAGGACTCGCCACTTAATACTTGAGTTAATTTCCTCATATCTCCTTTAAGGAAGGTACCTGTAGGTACGTTCTCTTTTGATTTTTTCACCATTTTTTCGGAGATATCGACGCCAGTTATCTCATAACCTAGTTTTGATAGAAAATAACTAACTCTACCAATTCCGCAAGGTACATCAAGAATTTTCTTTCCTTTAACGTTATATTTTCTTGACACTTCGTCTATCCATTTAGCCCACTTATTCCCCTCCTCCCAAAGCTTAAGCATTTCGTTTATGTAAAGGTCGGATTCGAAGATCTTTAACCAGTATTCATCCATTAACTTAATTTACGATGGCTTAGTAATAAAACTGATGAAATCCGTCATTATTTTACTCTTAATATTGGGAATAGGGGTTATCATTGCTAACGGAGTTACTAACTCCTTAAATAGTGGAGACGTCTTGGTATATGAAGTTACTATTACTCACGGCAACCAAATTTATACTTACAATTATACCTTCATCGTAAATTCGATTAAGAAAGGTATAGTTAACTTTACAGTAATAATTACAAGTTTTAATAACGGGACAAGCATTATACAGAATTACCTATTCCCTTTGTCTAAGTTAGAGTGCCTTCCATATAACGGTTCAATGTTTAATACGATGAACTTAACGTTCGTCGGATACGAGGAGTTTAAAGGGGAAAACGCATCCGTATATTCGGGCTATTACCAATTTTCTAATTTAGAAATACCAATAAAAGCTTATTATGCAAACGGAATTCTAAATTACGCTAACGGTAATTACGATAATTATTCCTTACAAATCTCACTAATTAACGAATATAACCATCTGCAAGAAACCTTTATTCAAGGGTCTTTAACGGAGAGTAATTATATAATCTTAGCAATCGTTATAGTTTTCATAGTAATCGGTGTACTTTTACTAATAAAAATAGGAAAAATCTAAGTTAGGAGGAAATAAAATCAACCCCTACCTTGTCGAGGTTTTTCAACCAGTTTAAGAATTTCTTAGCATTTTCTCCCATAAATATTGAGCCATGTTGAGGTGCTACTATATTAATATCTAAACCCTCAATTCCCTTAGCCCATAGCTCTATTGCCCTTCTAGACGCTATATATCTTCTGTGGAACCATTCCATAAGCTTAACGTGTTCCTCAAAATTATCCACTATTAAGTACCACTTATCTTTAAATGCTGCTGCACCCATGTCGCCCGAGAAGTAAATCTTTGCTATTGGATCATAATAGTGAAAATTACCTGGTGAATGCATAAAGTGAGCTGGAATTGCTTTAATTTTGAAAGAACCGAAATCAATATCCATGCCCTCGTCAGGAAGGTCTATAATTCTATCTCTAAGGTCTACCCCTAAATGCGGAATGAATCTCTCCCATAGATGGGACACATATATCTTGGCATTAGGGGCAGTATCCAACCACAAAGTTAAGCCCCCTATGACGTCTGGGTCTTGATGGCTGTAAAGAATGGCCTTAATATTCTCAGGTTTTACAAATCTAGATGCATTTTCAAAAACCCTTTCAAATACGAAGTATCCACCTGGGTCTAGTAGTATACCCTGATTTCCGTGGACAATAAGATATTGATTAGTTAGAATCCCTTTTTCTGTCTCACTCTCGTCTAAACCTAACCAAATGAACTTATGATTATTTGATTCGTATAAAATATATGGTTCATGAATTTTCATCTTCAACAACACCTGGAATTTCAGGTACTAGAAGTACATACACGTTTACCTTAAACTCGCCAGATAAGGAACTCAGTATATTTTCGTCATTAAAATATTCTTTACCGTTTTCATTAACATAAATACCCTTTAAGTCTCCGTTAATGAATAACAATCTGAACGACGAGGAAGTTGATGAGGCAGATACATAAATCGTCTTGTACTTTGATAGAATATCCGCTATGGAACTTAGCATCGTATCTAACATTTGTCCTTTAGGTATTGAAATCCCTTCAGACTTTATCAGACGTGACTTCAATAAGAGCTTCGAGACAAAGCTCAGTTTGTTTAATTGCCTTGAGTAATCAAACTCTTTCCCATTTTCCTGAGCTTCGACCTCATAAGCCCTCTTAGTTTCCTTACTTATCCCCTCTAGCAAGCTGTGTGCTATATCTGGTAAATATTTCTTGACTATCCACTCTTTTTCTCCACTATATTCAATTGCTAAGTAAACTAGACTATTGGAGTTTTTGTTATCTCTTACATAAATAAATATTTGGAACTTGTTATTTTTCCCAATAAGAGACTTAAGAGTATATACAAACGTTAACGATGACTGCTGAGAAAAAGTCACCTCAAAAGTATCTCTTAAGCTTAAAATGAAAAATCTCGAAAACTGTAAAGTGATTGTGTTCCTTCCTCTTTCTACTTGATATGGAAAGTATGAGAGTAAAGCATCGGCGTCTTTTACTACTGAAATAACGTTATTTAGATTAGTATTAACCGTCTCCTCAGCTAGATGAGTGATCATTAATATATAATTGATTTAGCTGCTTAAAAATATACTCATACCATAAAGTGAGATTTAAAACCTTAATAGTGTTAA
Organism: Stygiolobus sp. RP850M; assembly: GCF_037389295.1. Lineage (NCBI taxonomy): Archaea > Thermoproteati > Thermoproteota > Thermoprotei > Sulfolobales > Sulfolobaceae > Stygiolobus > Stygiolobus sp. RP850M. The sequence goes on from NZ_JBBHKU010000010.1 coordinate 15,984, forward strand.
TTAAATTACAGTTCAAAATGATTATCTTAACGTCAAACAATCTAGAAGAATTGCTGACCCCTGAAATAGCAGTAAGTGCAGTCAGACAAGCTTTCTCATTATTTTCCTCCTCAAGGATAATACAACCTCAACGGCAAGTACTTACTATAAAAGGTAACTGGTGGGGGATAATGCCTTCTTACTGGGATAAGTCTGTTACAGTTAAGATAGTTAATGTTATACCAGAGAATAAGAAGAAGGGACTACCCTCAGTTCAAGGCTCCGTCTTACTGTTTTCGCCCGATACTGGAGAGCCTTTAGCTCTTCTAGATGGTACTACATTAACTGCAATAAGAACTTCAGCTGCAAGTGTTCTCTCAACAGAATTAGCATTTGGGGGAAGGAATATCGGCACTTTAGGAGTCATAGGTGCTGGTATGGAGGCAAGATATCATATAAAGATTGCAAGTGGCTATCTAAAGTTCTCAAGGATAATGGTAACGGCTAGGAGTTCTCATGTTCAGTTAGCTAAAGAATTCGGAGCTGAAGCTGTAGATCTAGAAACTCTGTTGAGGAACTCAGACGTCATGTTTGCAACAACCTCCTCTTCTACACCAGTAGTGTTGGGGAAATTCTTGAAAAAGGATTTTCATATTTCTAGCATAGGAGCCCATACCCCTGAAGCTAGAGAAATAGATGATGAAACTGTGAAAAGAGCTAGGACATACTTAGTAGATTCCGTAGAGGCTGTATCTAAAGAGACAGGGGATTATATACAACCCGTAAGGAGCGGGATACTTAAACAAGTCATCGAGATTGGTGAGGTCATAAACAAAGGTATCAAAATTGAGAGACCTTCTATATTTAAAACCGTAGGAATTGCGGCTCAAGATAACATTACAGCACTAACCGCTTATGAAGAAGCTGTAAAAAGAGGAATAGGTATAGAGGTCACTTAGGCTTCCAAATTACGTTGGGATTAAAAGTCTTCTCGTTAACGTAAAGTGCCATGACGAATAACAAAGATGAAAGTCTATTAAGGTAAACCACATGCTCATGCTTTACATTTTTATGGTTTCGAGAGAGTCGGACTATACTCCTTTCAGCTCTTCTACATACCGCCCTTGCAAGATGAAGAAATGAGGAAGCCAAGTGGCCACCGGGTAATACAAAATTCTTCAATGGTTTGAGTGGTTCCGAATATTTCTTTATCATTTCCTCTAGCTCTTTGATCTTTTCAGTGTTAAAGTTTAACTCGAACCCTGCAATTTCAGATGAAATAGCGAATATGTCGTTCTGAATTTTCTCAACGTCTTGCCTTATTTCTGGAAAAAGTGATGATACAATACCAAGCGAGGAATTTAACTCGTCTAAATCCCCTAAGGCGTTAACAATATCCTCGTCCTTCCACACCTCTCCTACGGAAGGTACTTTAGTCTTTCCGCTGTCCCCAGTCCCAGTATACCACATTTCACTTAACATCGTTATTTAGCTTTAATTAGCTTTACTTAGAGTTATACCAAGTGAGAAAGGTTTTACCGATAATTACGGTAATTTTGGTCTGGAGTTCAGCATATCCCCTAATAAAGATAGCAGTCGATTACGTTTCCCCGATAGTACTAGCGGTCATTAGGCTAGTTACTGGGGGAATTATCCTTACAGTCTATGGTAGAGGTCTCTCTTATGGTAAAAAAGAAATGATAGGTGGGCTGATTAATGTAGCACTCTTCATGCTTTTTCTTAACTTTGGCGTAATGCTTTCAGTAAATCCAGCTCTGTCTGCAACCCTTATATATACTCAACCGATTTTCTTAGTCATATTAAGCGCCGTCTTTCTGAGTGAGAAACCTTCAGTACTTCAACTTCTCGGGGTAATTATTGCAATTTCAGGGGCAATTTACTCAGCTGGGATAACTGGGTTTAACCTGGGAAGTATAATATCACTCATAGGCGGTCTTATATGGGCAATAGGAACGTCATATTACCAAGTGTTTCTGATAGAGAAGGACGTCATTAAACTGAACTCTTTTATGGCGTTGTTTTCAGCCTTATTCTTGCTACCCTTTACTCCGATTAACTTTTACTTTAAGTTCACTATATCCGGAATTTTAGTCGCGGTAATAATCGGCATTACAGCCCAAGCAATAGGCTTCATAGCGTGGTTTAACTCTATAAAGCAATTGGGCTCTTTTTTATCAAGTTCGCTCTCCTTACTTGTGCCGGCTATGTCCTATTTATTTTCGTTTATAATGTTAGACGAAGTCCCGACATTTCAGCAACTATTAGGCACTGCAATAGTACTGTTAGGAGTATTTCTGACTATAATCTCGCAGAAAATCAGTAGAGCACTTCCACGGTAATTAGACTTTAGTCCCCGGTTTTAGGATTTCGCCGTGAGGTATATGGGTCTCTGGGGAGATCAACGCTCCAAATTTACTAATCCTTCCTCTTATCACGGTTGCAGGGTAGCTAGAAGTAATTACATTTGCTCCGACTTTAGCTTTCCTACCTACTATAGTAGATGACAAATAACTCTTTGATCCTACTTCAGCATAAGGTTGGATTGAGCTCCTTGCTATTTCACAGTAAGCCCCTATTATGGCGTTATTCTCTATAGAAGAATAGTCCCTAATTAATGAATAAGTCCCTATGTATGCGTTTCTTCCGATATATGCCGGTCCCTTGATCACAGCATAATCGTCTATGACAGCATAATCGTCTATGATTACTTTCTTACCAATTATTGCTGTCTTAGAGATTTCGCTGTTATCGGAAATCCTAGTTTTCTCCCTCCTTAACATCATCTCGATTCCGTTAATAATATCTTCAGGATAGCCAACGTCCAACCACTCCTCACTCCATATAAAGTACTTCAGTTTGTTCCCTTTGGACTGTAAATACGTCAAAAAGTCCGTTATTTCTTCATTTTTCACTACGTAAACTCCGCCAAGAGCTAAAGTAGAACCCTCCTTAGTTATCTCGATTCCTTTATCTGTCAACCTCACTAAACCATATGTCTGTAACCCCTCACTTATAGGAATTAACGGTACTACTACTTCGGCACCAGAAGTCAGATAAGCGTTAATTAGGCTAACGTAAAACTCCTCAGGGGCTACGATATCTCCGAAAGCTATAATGACATTATCACTACTGACTTTCTCCATTCCGTCCTTTATAGCCCCGTTAATTCCCTCTCTTTTTTGGATAACAATGTCGATGCTGATCTCCTTCTCGTTCTGTAATTCCTCCTCAAGTCTCTTTTCCCCCTTCTGCGACGTAACGATTATGAAGTCTTTTACACCTGCTTTTTTTAAACCTTGAATAGAATAAGAGATTAGCATTCTACCGAGTAAGCTTATTGTCTCCTTCTGTTCTTTGTCTGAATAGGGGCTTAAACCCTCTCCTTTACCCCCCGCAAGGATAATAGCTTCCATACTGTGATATCTAATTGGGGAATTAATAATAATGATTGTAGAAGCGGAGGTACCCCTCAAGCTAACACTGTTTGGAGAACACGCTGTAGTATACGGAAAGCCGGCGATAGCATATACGGTGTCTGAAAGCATTAAAGTCAGGGTGAGGGAAAGCGAGAAATTTTACGTCTCGTCTCAGAACTTACAGATAAAAGGTGTCAGGGTAGACCTACATGAGTTTAAAATAGAGAATGACAATGTGAGAAAACTTATCGCTTATGTCACAGAAGTTATTAACTATTTCAATGAGCATTACGGTTATAAGGAGGGGAAAAAAGCCGCGATTGAAATAGAATCAAATGTAGAACCTTCGATAGGACTAGGCACTAGTGCAGCAGTGGTAGTAGGTACTGTTGCAGCCTACTCCAAGTTTTTAGGATTAGAGTTACAAAAACTAGAAATAGCCAAAATCTCTCATGAAGTAGAGTTAAGGGTTCAAGGAATCGCCAGTATTATGGACACCCATACAGAAACGTACGGAGGGTTCGTTTTCATTAAGGAGGGAAAAGTAGAGAAATTGGAAGTTCCTCCTTCGATCTCCTTCTCTGCGGGTTATTTTAGGCGCATTATGACCACAGCCGAGATGCTTCGTAATGTGAGGAGTTTGAAAGAAAAAAATCCTTCCTTGTTTACGACTCTGCTGGACAGTATTGAAAAGGTCACTGTAGAAGCTAGAACTGCTCTTACCTCAGGAGATGCGGACAAAGTAGGGGAATTAATGTACGTAAATCACGGTTTCCTATTTTCTTTGGGGATCACAGTTCCAGTGTTGGATCAATTTGTCTCGATGGCTAGGGCTTCAGGAGTTAAAGGGTGTAAAGTCAGCGGCGGCGGAGGAGGTGGTGCAGTCATCTGTACAAAAGATCAAAGGGCAGAATTGCTACTTAACGCGTTGGGAGGTAAAACCATAAACGCTAACCCTACGTTCCAAGGTGTTACGGTAAAGTTAATTTAGTGAGACCGACTCAAAAATAAATTATGTGTGGCATAATAGGTATTATTTCATCAAAGGAGAGCAAAAAACTCTCCGAGATCACAATTTCGGCACTTAAGAGGCTCGAATACAGAGGGTATGATAGCGTAGGAGTCGCTTCATTGGGCAGTAAAGGAATTGAAGTGAGGAAAGCTAAAGGTACTGTGGAGCAGGTCACTTTAAAGAAAAAAATACCTGAAATGTCTGGCTATATATTTCTGGGTCATACAAGGTGGGCTACACACGGGGCTCCAACCGACTATAACGCTCACCCTCATACAGATTGTTCCGGAAGGATAGCGGTAATACATAATGGGACAATAAAGAACTTTAAAGAGCTAAGGGCAGAGCTAGAGTCTTTAGGGCATAAGTTCAGCAGCGAAACTGACACTGAAGTTATACCTCATTTGATAGAGGAGTTTATAAAGAGGGGTATGGACTCTTTTACGGCATTTAAGTCTGCAATAAAATCGTTAGATGGTAGTTACGCTGTTTTAGCGATAATCGACGGTGAAAAAAGGATCTTCTTTGCTAAGAGGGATAACCCCTTAGTTATAGGACTGGGAGAAGGGGAGAACTATATTGCGAGTGATATACCGGCATTTCTCCCTTACACAAAAAGGATTCTAGTAATATCTGACGGTGAGATCGGGTTCCTGACGAACACAAACGTTTACATTGAAGAACTGAACGGTAACGTAGTAGACGTGCATAAGAGGATAAGGATAGTAGATTGGGACGTCGAGACGGCATCAAAAGAAGGCTATGCCCACTTCATGATAAAGGAGATACACGAGTCACCTAAAGCGGTTAGGGACACGATCTCCAGTCTTATGTCTGACTTGGACGTAGTAGAAAAGATAAGTGAAGAAATAAGGCAGGCAGAAAGGGTGATTATAACGGGAGCTGGGACCAGTTATCATGCAAGTTTATATTTTTCCTTACTCTTGACCAGAGAAGGGATAACTTCTATTCCGCTTATTGCCTCAGAATACTATAACGTAAAGGGAAAGAAAGGAGACCTAATTATCGCAATAAGTCAGAGCGGAGAGACGATAGACGTATTACAGGCTATACGTAAATTGAAGAGTGAAGGGGCTAAAGTAGTCTCCATAACAAATGTCATTGAGAGTGCTATAGCTAGAGAGAGTGATTACAAGATCTACATGAGGGCTGGACCGGAAATAGGTGTAGCTGCTACCAAGACTTTTACTACTCAAGTTGCATCCCTCCTTTTCCTTTACTCTTACACTTTTGGAAAGGATTGGAAAGCATTAAAGGACGCAGATAAGGAAGTAGAACAAGCTATTAATGCGACTGAAGGTTTTGCCAAAAGGGTTGGTGAAGAACTGGCAAAGAAACAGAACATATACTATTTGGGGAGGGGTCTTTCACTACCGCTAGCTATGGAAGGAGCATTAAAAATTAAAGAGGTATCTTACGTCCACGCTGAATCGTACCCAGCTGGGGAGAGTAAACATGGACCTATTTCCTTGGTAGAGAACGGGTTCCCAGTAGTGTTTATAAACGACGGCGAAATGCCTGAATTACTGAAAAACAACGTTATGGAGATGAAGGCTAGAGGAGGGAAAATTTACGTGATCAGTGCCAATAGAAAAGTAGGGGAGGCAGACCTTGAAATATTCCTTAACTCTAAGTTCCCCGCGTTATCCATATCCCCCGTAATTCAGTTGATAGCCTATTATGCAGCTGTTAGCAAAGGTCTGGATCCCGATAAGCCCAGGAATTTGGCTAAAACAGTTACTGTAGAGTAATGTATCTTTTGTTCCTTTTACTTAAAGTAAGGGGTAGGAAAGAGGGTAGAAGTAGTTGGTCTTGTGCTATAATCTCCTTTTGTAGTTCCTCCAGGGTGTAGCTTCTCTGTTCATTCCCCTTTCTCACTTTAACCGTTAGGGAACCGGTCTTGACTTCTCTTTCTCCGAGAAGGACTAAGTAGGGGATCCACTCCTTACCTGCTCTCGCTATTTTAGTACCGAGACCTTCATCTAAGTCATCTACATCCACTCTTACCTTCATCTGTGTAGCTATTTTTATTGCATCTTCTATGAAATCTTTCTTTACGGGGATTATCCTAACCTGAATGTGGGAAAGCCAAAGAGGTAGAGTAGGAGGATTGTCTCTGGAGGCAGTTAATAGATAATAGTAAGTGAGAATGTTCACGTTTATTACGTGACTCTTGTCCGTCTTAGTCTTTATAACGTAGGTGTTTTTAGAATCGGAGAAGGACTCAGGAATACCGTCTAAATCCCCTTTCACTTTCACCCTAATTAAGGGTTCTTCATTTACACAAGGCAACCTTCTCCCCGAGGGAATGCTATAAGATATAACCACTTCTCCATTTTCCGGTTCTCCCTCACCTTCTATTACGGAATCAGGTTTAACTTGTTGTTTTATATATTCTACCACAGCCCTTCTCATGAAAGATGCATGAGGAGAATTAGGGAAGCCGAACTTCTCGCAAATCTTAAGCTCCTCACTCTTCTGATAATTGGTCTCATCAGCCCTTATCCTCTTCGAAAGTTCGCTTAAGGGGTGACCGTAACAGTCTATCATAAATTGCTTATACCAGCCGAAAGGAGTTCTATAGACTTCAACGCTAACTGCTTTCGACAATTTCTCTTCAAAGTCCTTCAGGACTTGGACGGCTAATGTGGGTTTCTCCAAGTTATCGGAAAGGTGAGCATAAGGATATATGACTACAGAGCTAGCCTTAACGTCATTCAATACTCTAACTACTTCGTTAACAGCCTTTTCTACGGTCTTATCGTCATCCCCTTTTTCTACTGTTGTAAAGACCACTAAAGTGTTGTCCTTTTGTAAAGATGTTAAGTTAGGTTCTTCGGGTTCCTTTACGGCTTTTTCTTTAACGGAAAACGAGAACTTAGACGCGTGGATTAACAAAAGGATCATAGCTTAACCTCCTTACCGTTTTCGGCAATTTCCACATATATTCCTAACTCTCTCTTAACCTCTTCTGCTAACCTAGAGGAGCTCGAAGGATCGCCATGGACTAAAACGACTTTTTCCAAACTACTTGATGCCTTAATTATTTGCTTTAACTGATCCTTCCCGGCGTGGCTTGAAAAGTCAAATAATTGAAACCTCGCCTTTAACATAGGCGAGTACTCATCGAACTTGCCCGTCTCCAGAAGTCTTCTACCTGGAGTATTTTCCGCCTGGTAGCTAACTAGAAAAACCCCGTTCTTAGGGTTATCTGCGACCTTCTTAAAGTAGTACACTGCAGGGCCTCCTTTCAGCATCCCCGCGCTGCTAACTATTACGCCTTCTCCTCTTGATGCTTTGTTCCTGCTCCCCCAACCTTCGACGTATTTGAAATTGTCATAAGCCCTCTTCAACGCCGGGTAGTTGTTTATGAATTCGGGGTTCTGGATCATTAACTCGGTTATCTCTTTTACCATGCCGTCATAAAACACGGGATACTCGATCTTTCTGTCAGCCAAAACTGATAGAATCTCTTGACTTCTCGATAGGCTGAAAGCAGGAACTAAGACAGTCCCACCTTCCTCTAGGACTTCCTTAGTAGCTTCGTAGAACTCCTCCTCAACGACTTTTCTATCGGGGTGATTGAACCTACCGTAAGTACTCTCCATCACCAATACGTTAACGTCTTTGAGAAACTCCAGATCAGCCGGGCTTACTAAATGGGTGTTAGTCAAGTTAATGTCTCCCGTGTAGGCTATGGTCTGTTTTTCTGTCTTAACCTTAATTATAGCACTGCCTGGAATGTGTCCCGCATTTCCGAGTTCTACTTTGAAAGAATCGACTTCGAACTCCTTATAGTAGTCTACGCTCAAGAAGTTATCCATAGTCCTCTTTACTTCTACCCATTCAAAGGGAAGTTTAGCCCCTGAAAGCTTCAGAAAGTCCTTCAACATAATTTCTGTTATCAACCTGGTTACCCTAGTGCCATAAACGGGATAATTTCCAGAAATCTGATACAAAGGCAAAGCTCCTACGTGGTCTAAATGGGAGTGAGAGACTATGAAACCCTTTATCTTACTTGGAGTGTCTTGTAAAGGTAGGTTAGGATTGTCGTTGGGGTCAAAGTTAACGCCGTAGTCTAAAACAATTGCAGAATCTCCTCTATCGATTTCAATAGCAGCCCTTCCTACTTCTTTTCCTCCGCCAAGTATTTTTATCGTATAGTTACTCATTATGCATTAATCTTTAACCGCCAAGCTATTAAGTTTGTTTTACTGAAGTTTATATGTGAAAGTAAAACCTAATCAATTCAAAAACTTAGAGAGAATGTTAGGGATAAAGACAGAACAAATAGACGCCGTGAGAGTAATTATTGAGCTACAAGATAAAACGTTGGTAATTGAAAACCCGTCAGTTCTTAAAATGACACAACAAGGGCAGGAGATATATACAGTCATAGGAAGTGCTAAGGAACAAGTTAAGGAACAGAAAATAGAAATCAGGGACGAGGACGTGAAATTTGTGATGGAACAGACGGGTAAGAGTGAAGCTGAAGTTAGACAAGCGTTACAAAAGACTAACGGTGATATAGCGCAGGCTATATTACTTTTAACCAGCGGAGAGGGAAAAGGTAGTACGTGATCGATTACTTTTCATAATCTACGGTTTTGTGACATAATTAAACGGATTTTATACCTCTTTTCTGCTTATATGTAATGTGAAAAACCATAAAGTGAAATAATTACAGCATGAGCAGTCTATACAAGGGTGTTTTAACTTATTTTTATGTCAATTTATTCATAATGCTTTGTTGATCTCTTCAATTTATTTCATAAGCATGATATTATACATTGAGAATTCTTCAGTAATTAATATTTATTTCAACGTTATTCTCAAGCTTACACCCTAATACCCGGAGCTCTACCAACTAAAGAATTAGCCAAGTGGACCATCCATGCATAAGCCCAGAACTTGAGCTTAGCCTCAATCACTTGTCC
>NZ_JBBHKU010000011.1:0-8508 GCF_037389295.1 Stygiolobus sp. RP850M
ACGCCAGGATAATAAAGAAGATAGCTGTAGACATAGGAAAAAGATACTCAGACGTTGCCGACGAGGTATTAGACTTAGGCCTAAAAGAATACGCTAAGAAGTACAACATCGACTTGGAAAAGTATAAATGAGAAAGAAAGATAAAATATAATGGGGGCAAAAGCCTCGTCCCTTCAATGTGGAGAGTTCAGATCTTTAACATTACAACTGCTCCTCTTCTCGGCATACTCGTCCGTTCTACCCCCCCCCCCCCCCCCCGTGAAATGATATACCCAGTATAAAATATAGTATATAACGACTCCATCATCTAGGAAATAAGTTAAATATTGTTTGAATAAAGAAATATATTATGGACGAAAAAGAAATAGTTCTTACCGCTTTGGAGCAAGTTGACAAATGGTACGTCCAATTAGCAGGAATAAAAGAAGATACTTTGTTAATAGTGTCAAAGAAACCAGTGCCCGAAAAACTAGTGGTAAACGGAAAGGAGTACAATGTCAAATATTACACACCAGAACAATATATCGAGACCATCAAGGTAAATGAAGAGGAATTTAGAAGTTTTCACATATACTATTTCGTGAAGATCTACATGAGAAAAGTCCTAGACCTTCTTACCCAACTGGAAGTAGAGAAGATGAGCCTAAATGAAGACCAACTGAGATAAGGAAAAACGTTTACTTTAAGACAACTCTTTTAGATTTCCCCTCCCATCTAGGTAGACCATTTACGAACTGAATATCTGCATGAACAAAAGCTACAGCTTGAATATCTGCAGCTATCTTCTTTCTCAACTCTTCAGACGGTTTATCCGTTTCAATTAGTACCTCGAACTTAGCAGGCTCCTTAGTAAATACCAACTGGTATTCCCTAATTTCTGGATATTTCATTAATACTTCATTTATTGCTGTTGGATAAATCTTTACACCCTTGTAAAATACTACGTCATCCACCCTTCCTTTAACGATCCTGATGGTCGGGAAGGGAATATCGTCGTTGCTCTCCTCAAGTCTTGTTATATCCCTAGTCCTATACCTGATTAGGGGCATTCCTTCTCTGGTTAAGTGAGTTATTACCATCTCCCCTTCCTCTCCCTCTCCTACTCTTTCCCCCGTTTCAGGATCAATAATTTCCACGTAAAAGTGATCGGTCCATATGTGCATCTTCTCGTGGTTATCATGAGGGCATTCCTGAGCTACTCCGGGGCCTACGGCCTCGGTTAATCCGTATATCTCTCTCGCCCCACCCCCATGAGAAGTCAGTGCTAATTCCTTGTCTATACGTGTTAGCATCTCCTTAGTCATAGCTTCAGCCCCTGGTATAGCAATACGTAAATTCAGCTCCTTTTCGGGGTCTATCCCTGCCTCTTTTATCTTCTCAGCTACATACAACTCGTAAGAAGGGGTGCCAGTAATTACAGTGACCTTGAAGTCCTTTAACGACTTTACTAATGCCTCTGTCCTGCCAGTCCCCCAAGGTATAACTTTAGCCCCGACTTTCTGTATTCCAATGTGAAGTCCTATTCCTCCAGTGAACAAACCGTAACCGTAGATATTGGCAACAACGTCATTTTTAGTAACTCCTGCAGCTCTTAACGACCTAGCGACCAAACTGGCCCATAACTCAATATCAGAAGATGTGTAAGCTCCTACCGTAGGTACACCGGTGGTTCCACTTGTCATATGCCATCCTACTAATTCTTCAAAAGGCACTGTTAGGAAATCTCCTCCATATGGATAAGCACTTCTCCTCAAATCGTCTTTAGTAGTAAAAGGAATCTTTACTAGGTCGTCTGGAGTCTTCAAATCGTCTGGTGTTAGCCCTCTCTCTTTCATTACCCTATGGTAATACGGGCTCTTCTCGTATACCCGTTTTATGATTCTTCTAAACCTGAAATTTTGTATTTCTTTTATCTCTTCCTTACTTAAAGCTCGGGGATCGGTTTCGTCATACGAGATCATGTTTTCACCTCACATAAAACCCGATGCCCGTCAGAAGTAAGGCTTACTTTAGCCCCCACCTTCGGAGCCCCTATTACCCAGCACATCAAATAAACCCCTTTTTCAGTCTTAGCAATACCAATTGTGTATCTGTCAAAGTTTTCAAAGCCCTGAGGTTTTTGTTCAACAACACTGTAAGTCATCAATTCCCCAGATTTACCAACATCTACCCACTCCATATCTGAAACCATACATTTAGGACAGTCCCTTTGAGGAGGGAAATACAAAGTTCCGCACTTTTTACACCTAGTACCCAAAACCTCTCCTCTCTTAAGCCCCTCCCAGAACGGCTTATACAACTCTTCGGCAGGTAAGGTATATTTCATAATAAGAGGTATCCCGTCCATGACTCTCACCTACTGTAAATTCCAACGAAAGCGTAATGTCCCGTACCTCCGACGTTATGAGTTAAAGCTACGTAGTTCTTAAAGGAATGTTGAACGGGTCCTGCCTCTTCTCTCAACTGCTTAACTACCTCATACACCATTGCAACACCGGTAGCACCCAGGGGATGACCCTTAGCTTTCAATCCTCCGAACAAGTTAACTGCAACTTTACCATCCTTCTCAGTCTGTCCTTCCCTTAGAAGAACAGCTCCCTTCCCCTTTTCTACGAATCCCAAATCTTCATATGCCATAATCTCGGCAATTGTGAAACAGTCGTGAACCGTGGCGTATTCTATATCGTGAGGAGTATAACCGCTCATCTTATACGACATGTAAGCAGCATCCTTAGCTGCCTTAAGCCCTACCCATTCACCCCTAGCTGCTATATAAGAAGTATCACTACTGTAACCCATTCCCCTTACCCATATAGGTGTGTCGATTTTCAATTCCCTTATTCTCTCTTCTGAGGCTATTATTGCAGCCGCTGCACCATCGCTTATTGGAGATGAGTCCAAAAGCTTTATGGGCCATGAAATAACCCTAGACTTCAGGACATCCTCAACGGCTATTCTGTTACGGAAATGGGCTTTTTCATTATAAGACGCGTACTTGTGAGCCTTCACGGCAGCAAAAGCCATATCTTCCTCAGTAGTCCCGAAAAGAGCCATATGCCTAGTCGCATACAAGGCATAATACGTCGGGAATGTAGTACCGTACATCTGGAATTCCCAATAATAATTCCCTCCCCTGCCTCCTATTGCTAAAGACGTTGAAGTATCAACTTCAGTCATCTTATCTATTCCTATAACTAGCACTATGTCAGCCATTCCAGAAGCAACTGCGTTTACAGCCGTAAACATGGCTGAACTACCAGTTGCACAAGCTGCCTCGACTCTCAATGGAGATTTTCCGACAAGTCCACAATACTCTGACACTGGAGGAGCTGGGTATATTTCAGTACCCCTATAAGCTGTACTTCCTATTACTGTAAGTTGAATGTCCTGCTGTGTCAGACCTGCATCTTCAAAGGCCTCTTTTACAGCCTCCCATGCCAGTTCCCTAACAGTGACATCATTTCTTCTCCCAAACTTACTCATCCCAACGCCGATAACGCCGACTTTTCTGTTCACAAATTAAATGCTGTTTTAATTATTTAAATAGTTTGTTATCTCAATAATTTTCCTACAGTATATGCAAATGGAAAAATAGGTATATCAGTCTATTTCATTCTTCATTAAAAAACGGTATAATGTAAGTTAGAAATATAATTTAGCGGAGAGAAGAGATACCAATGGGTTCTGAAATACTCGTGGAGGATAGAGGGAAAGTCCTCTTAATAACTATGAACAGACCTGAGAAACTCAACGCAATGAACAAAGAATTAAGAGACAACCTTATAAAGACGATAAGGGACTTTAATCGAAACCCGGAAAAGAGAGTCGTAGTAATCACCGGTGCAGGGAGGGCATTCAGTGTTGGTGCAGATCTATCGTCAATGAGCCAAGACCTAGCTGAGGATTTGAGAAACTCATTCCATGTAATCATAAAAGAGATTAGGTTTTCTCCGAAAATATTCATATCCGCCGTAAAAGGGGTTGCAGCAGGAGCCGGAATTAGCCTCGCATTGGCTACTGATATAAGATATACGACGAAGGAGACAAGATTTGTGACTGCTTTTCATAACATAGCCCTAGCGCCTGACAGCGGAATGACGTTAATGCTCCTAAGAATGGCTGGAATAAAAGCTGAGAAGTACGCTTTACTGGGCGGGGAGTTCACTGGAGAAGAAGCTGAGAAAATGGGATTATTTCAAGTTGTCGAAGACCCGCTAGCTGAGGCGTTACGTGCTGCCGAAAAGATAGCAAACGGACAATTCAAGAGTTACTCCGCAAGTAAAAGGCTAATAAACAGAGTAATGTACTACGACTTGGAAGATTTCTTGGACTATGAAGCAGCTATGCAGGGGGCTCTAGGAAAGACCTACGACTTCTCCGAAGGTGTAAAGGCTTTTTTAGAAAAGAGACAGCCCCAGTTTAAAGGTGAGTGAGATGAACACAGTGTTATATGAGAAAGTAGGAGATATCGGGATTGTAAAGCTAAACAGACCAGAAAAACTAAACGCTATAAATATGGAAATGGTAGAGGATTTCGTTAAGGCGTTCGATCAGGCTGAGAAGGATAAGGTGAAGGCGGTTATTGTTACCGGAATTGGTAGAGCTTTTTGTGCTGGTGCAGATGTAGGTGAAATGCTAAACATGCCAATTGAGGAAGTAGCTAGGAAAGGTCACGCCCCAATGTGGGAAAGGTTGAGAACATTCAGGAAGCCCGTCATTGCTGCCTTAAACGGTGTTACTGCTGGTGGAGGGCTCGAGTTAGCTATGGCTTGCGACATAATAATTGCTGCCGAGAGTGCAACACTAGGCCAACCAGAGATCAACCTCGGTATTATACCTGGTGCTGGAGGTACTCAGAGGCTGACAAGAACTGTAGGGAAATACAAGGGGATGGAAATGGTTCTTACGGGTAAAATGATCTCGGCTTGGGAAGCATATAGAAGAGGTTTAGTAGTCAAAGTCGTCCCTGACGAAGCTTTATTGGACGAAGCTATGAGGTTAGCTAAGGATATAGCCTCAAGGTCTGGGTTCGCAGAAGAGCTAGCTAAGGAAGCAGTGAACAGAGCGTTAGAGACGACCTTAACCCAAGGGCTTGAGTTTGAGAGGAGACAGTTCTACGTAACGCTAGCCAGTGTTGATGGTAAAGAGGGGATGAGAGCATTCGTGGAAAAGAGGAAACCCAACTGGACGAGTTAACTAGTTTTTACTTTCACCCTCCCCCATATATGCATATAAATGCATTTATAATGTATATAAATAGCATAATTTATGAGTATAAGAAGGCTCCAAAAAATAAAGGGCGGAAGTTATATTATTTCTATTCCTACGGATTGGGTAAAGAAAAACGGGTTGGATGTAAAGAGCGAACTTAAGGTTTATGAGACGGCAGACGGACTTAAGGTAAAACCGATCAAACAACCTAATGCCGAAAGGGAGGTAGAAATAGACGACTTGGACACAACACTTTACCTGATCTCGGTTTTCTACATGCAGGGAGTGTCTAAGATCGTTGTGAAGTCTAAGGGCACCATGACACCGGAGATTAAAAAGGCATTGAAGGAGTTACAGCTAACACACCCAGGTTTGGAGGTTGTAGATGAAAGTTTTACCAGTGTTACCTTCAACGTAAATTTCACTGTAAGCACAGACCTAATGAACTTAGTTAAGTCTTACGTAGAAAAGGTAAAGAAAATATTAGCCGATTTATTATCCGTACTGGACTCAATAACTCCAGAACTAAAGGAGGACCTTATTTTCAGGTGTGATAGTCTAATTAAAGACTACAGAGGAATAATAAGGAACATTGCAGTAGGTGTCCAGCTTGATGACGAGTATAACTTCAACTTACCATCTAAAGACATAATCCTTTACGCGATATTCATAAGGGATATGGGCAGGTTCGTCTCCCACTTAAAGCAGTTCATAAGCTTAACCGACAAAGGAATTAGAAAGGAAAATGTGATAACAGTATCAGAGATGTTTTCTAAAGCTACAGAGATGTTTTTCACTGAAAAGCTTGACGATATAAAGTGGTTAAGGTGGAAGATGAACGAGTTAGAAAATAATTGTAATTTCTCGGAGCCTTGTAAAGAACTGGTGAGGATGGCTTCCTATTGTATAGCCATGATGGACGATGCTGTGCATAAGACGGTGAGATTAATATGAATGAAAATTCATATAATTGATTTCCCTTAACATTTAATTTGAATAAAAAGTTTATATATGTCGTTTTGTAACAGAAGATCAGTAGATGTGTAATGGCAGATAAGTATTTGAATTTAAATTTTGAAGAAGCTCCAGATTTCCCTCCTAATAATGTCTATCCTCCCACGTGGACTTTTGACAACGATAAAGCATGGCAACTCTACAGAAGGGCTAAAAAAGAACAGTGGGATGAGGAGGCGATTAACTGGCAGGAAGTAAAGGAGTGGGCAAGCGGTCTAGATAGAAAACAAAAGTTAGCCGTAGCCTATTGGTGGTCTTTACTTTCTACCTTTGATAACGCTACCCCCGTGTTCGCCTACGCTGTAGTTAAGTCTTTCGAACAGCACTTACCTACGCCGGTAAAGGGGATCCTAACTACGATCACTTATGACGAGAACAGACATAACGTTATGTGCGGGTTAGGAATAAATAGCGTTTTGCCCGGGTTCCCGTACGACTTCAAGCCTCAAGATGAACTAGAGAGAAAGGCAGTGCTAAACGTGTTATGGACTTGGTGGAACGGATCTAGGTATTGGAAGGCATACTTAGAGGCTTATCACAAGTACACTTTTGACGTGCTATTCACATCATTTATGATGGGAGAAGCTGCAGCTACTACAGTGTTCTCCAGCATGTCTAAGGGAGCTAAAATAAAGGCTTTCCAAGAACTTTTTAAGAACACAACAGTTGACGAGACTAGGCATTACGCATTTACTCATTTAATAATGTCTCAGAACGCCGAAAAAATGGACGATGAAAGGAAAAAGTTAGTGACTAAACAAGTTAGAGCCGGTTTCGTATTCCTTTCCTTAATAACTTATTTGCCTCCTAAAGACTTCTGGAAATTACCTCCATGGTTTAATGAAGTTCACTTGAAAATGGAAGACCTAGCTAGAGATGCGGGATTCTATATACCCACCTTGGAGGAAAAAGAAAACGCTTGGAAGACAGCAATAGTGAGGGTAGGAGCATCATTAAAGCGTTACAACATAAAGATGCCCTCAATTCCCGAACTGGGGATAACGGGAGAAGAGGATATTCCTGACTTTGACGAAGGAGATATCATACCGGTGTTCTAAAGGTGAAGGTAGCGGTCATCGGATCGGGCGTAATGGGTAGTGGAATAGCTGAAGTTTTTGCCATCTATAAGAACGAAGTGCTCCTTTATGACAAGTACGAGGAAGCTATAAAGAAAGGTTTAACCAATATCAAGTGGTCGTTAGAGAAACTGTCCGAGAAAAGGAGAATAAATGAGACCCCCGAAAGCATTCTGACAAGGATCCAGATAATCAGAAGTCTAGAAGAGGTCAAGGGCTCTGAACTCGTAATCGAAGCAGTGCCCGAGGACTTCAACCTTAAGGTGAGTATATTTAAGGAGGTCGAGAAAAACGTAGATTACTCAACGATGATAGCTACGAACACAAGCAGTCTGCCTATAACAGAACTGTCGATGGCATTAAACAAAAGGGAGAGATTCTTGGGACTACACTTCTTTAACCCTCCAGTACTAATGGGTTTAGTAGAAGTGATAAAGGGAAACTATACATCGTCAGAAGTATTTGAGAAAGGAATAGAAATAGTAAAAAGTATAAAGAAGGAACCTATACCGGTTCGGAAAGACGTGATCGGTTTCGTAGTTAACAGAATACTCTTCAGGGTATTCACTTCAGCCTGCAAACTAGTGAGTGAGGGTAAGTATACTGTTCAAGAGGTCGATAGTGCAGCTAAGTATACTCTAGGATTTCCCATGGGTATCTTTGAACTTCTAGACTACACCGGTATCGACACTAATTACCTTATAAGTAAGGAAGTTAAAAGTAGAGGATTTAATTTCGATTGCCCGTTAATAAATGATCTTTACACAAAGGGTTACTTGGGGACTAAAGTTAAGAAAGGGTTCTACGACTGGTCGGCTGGGAGACCTATAATACAAAAGACCAGTAGAGAGCCCTCACCATCTGAAATACTAGGTGACGCGATAGACGAGGCAGTTTGGCTGATTAAAAACAACGTATCGACTGAAGATGAAATAAATAAGGCTACAAAGTTGGGCTTAGGTTGGCCTAAAGGTATCCTAGAATACGCAAAAGAAATCAACTATGTTTAGGACGTATCTTATTAACTTTTTCTTCTATTTCGAAAATCGACATTATTTTAAGTATTTTTAATCCTATCTACTTCTTATTAATTAGCTTTTTTATTCTCCTTATTTCGCCGCCTTAGTTACTCTTGTTTTAAACATATATTTCTTAACTTTAAGTTGTACTAGTAAATCCATATTTCTGTTAATTGTGATATTGGTAG
>NZ_JBBHKU010000012.1:0-12662 GCF_037389295.1 Stygiolobus sp. RP850M
CCCCGGTTAAGTCTAGATCTCGTGCTTCTTCTGAAAGAATTAGGATTTTGTCGGGTCTGATCCCGGTAAATATTTCTGTCATTATTGCGTCTAACGTAGTGACAAGTTTATTTGAGCCGAGAGTAGCAAGGATCATTAGTGAATAATGATAAAACTAATATATATATATATTGAATGGAAGATAGAATCTCGTGCATTAAGGTGCATAGAGTCTAGTTCAAGGGATAATAACATCCCTATAAAGACGAATGTATCTATTCAACGTGCCATACTGACACTAATCACGTCCTTCCTAATGGGACTGTGGAAGGACAGTGAGCATATCATTCATTAACGAGACTAGACTAATGGATTCCTCTAATTTCAAATGGAGTTTGGATCTCTGAGCCGCTCGATTACTTTCTAGGTGTAAAGACCGAACCGATGAATTGACGTTCTTCTGGAATAAGGAAAGTTCCAGTAACGGTTGCAGGGAACCTTATAAGAGTAGCTTCTGCCAGAACCGTGGTAAAAGAGGCGATTAATAATCAAAACTGGGCTACAGAAAAGCTATCCGACATAGCTAAGCCTATAGCTATAAAGGTGTGCTTTCAAATTTTCTTAAATATGCTTAAGCAAACTATATTCTTGTGGTAAGCAGGGTCAACGATTGGATTAGGCAAGCTGAGAGAAATTTTAGATCTGCTGAAATTAATTATCAAAATGAACTTTATGAAGAAACTTGCTATGAAGCTCAGCAAACTGCAGAAAAAGCTGTCAAAGCTTTGTTAAGTTATTTTCATAAAGAACAGAGAGGTCATTCTATTACCTTCCTTTTACAGTCATTATCTATTCACATTCCAAGTGAAATATTAAGATGTGCACAAGAACTTGATAAACATTACATACCCTCACGATATCCTGACGCTTACGATCAAGGTGCTCCTGCAGATTATTACAATAAAGACGATGCAACTAGATGCTTAGATTGTGGTAGAAAAATTTTATCATGGGTGAAGGACGTTGTGGGAGGAACTTTGCAAGGAATATTCTAAGTTTAATCCAAAGCTAGTAGTGTTATTTGGGTCTTATGCCAGAGGCGATTATACTAACGAGAGCGATATTGATGTTTTGGTTGTTTCCGACGTTTTTCCACATGATCCTAGGGAAGGTTTCGCAATGACTTATACCATGAAATTCCCCAAGGTAATGCCTGTGGCAATGAACACCCAAGTTTTTTTAAAGAAGTTAAATGAAGGATCTACGTTTATTCTTGAAATTATAGAAGACGGTAAAATATTGTGCGGAGATAAGGAATTTGAAAATGACGTTTTAGAAAAATTCATGGAAATTAGAAAAAAGTTTAGAAGAAAAGGGAAGTTATGGGAATGGTGACAAAATCTCACCATAAAATTCTTTGTATATTTCTTTCGGGATTACATATGGTGGGCAGTCGAGTGGGTCAGAGAACCACTTGAAAGGGGGCTTTCATCCAAATTACGTCTAGTCCTTTGAAGGAAAGGAGATAACGGTTACTCCTCCTACAGTCCCATTAAGCCCTTAATCGAACTGAAGAGGTGCATCATTAGCGTCACTGAAAGATTAAGGAGTATTTAAATACAAGGCTATCCATCTGGCGAGGCTTTCCGCCTCCTTAACCTCAATTTTTGTAATTACTAAGTTTTGGCTTCTACTTTCCTTTCTTATTAACTTAGCTAAGTTGAATCGCGTTTAAATAGTCTGTAGCCAAACTAAAACCTATGAGAAGGAAAGTTGAAGGCTTAATACAAGGCAAGGTCACTAGAGACGGGGCTGGGGTAAAGCTATACCGCGTCTTTGGTGGCTTAGAAACTGTAGACATTACCGACCCCTTTCTTCTATTAGACTTCTTCGGCTCCAATAAGTTTGAGGAGTACATCATGGGCTTTCCTTGGCATCCTCACAGAGGGATAGAGACGGTAACACTATTATACAAAGGCAAAGTAGAACATGAGGATAGTGAGGGTAATAAAGGTGTAATTTACCCCGGTCAAGCCCAATGGATGACGGCAGGCAGCGGAATATTTCATCAAGAGATGCCGAAACCTATGGATAGAACGTTTAACTACCCTTATGATCCGAACACGGTGTCTGGTCTCCAGCTCTGGATCAACTTGCCTGCAAACTTGAAAATGACAGACCCAGTTTATAAAGACGTTAAACAAATACCCAAAGAGGAGTTCGATTTTGGCACTATCCAAGTCCTATCAGGAGAATACAAAGGACTAGTGGGACCGGTGAGAGTTAAGAGCCCAGTAGACCCATCTTACTACGACGTGGAATTACACGGCGAGTTTAACGCTTCTTTCAAACACGGTTACACTATTCTGGCGTTCGTCGTAGAAGGAAAGGTAACAGCTGAAGAGTCCCTCCCTCCAATGCCAAGCGGAAACTTAATAGTCTTCAGTAGAGAGGGAGAAGAGATTAAGCTCAGCGGAGAAGGGAGAGTAATAATTCTGGCTGGTAGACCGTTATACGAACCGGTGGCTTGGTACGGTCCTATCGTTATGAACACGAGGGAACAGATCTATGAGGCTTTAGATGACTTAAGAAAGGGGACTTTTGTGAAAAAGACCGGATTAAGGGAAGATGTTTAATACCTTAACGTTAAGTTCAGAAAGGAAGGTATAATATATACACAGCTATACTACAAAACCATTTAGTAGTTGTATTATCGCTATACCTAGGTTTAAGTATCTCAATCTTCCTAACTAGTTTAGTTTATAATTTAGTATTACCGTAAAAATCATGTGTCGTCATTAAGGTCACTCATCTCACAAGGACGACAATTTTACGATAGTAGGGATTACTACAACGCATACAAAACTTTCGAAAAAGCTTATAAGATGTTTCCAGACCATGAGGAAGTGCTACTGTGGAAGGGGAAGACAGAGATAAAACTGGGGAAATTGAAGACGGCAATTAACACCTTGAGAAAGATCGTAGAAGGCTATAACAAAGACTCATGGGAAGCCCTTTACACTTTAGCTTTAGCGATTTACTATTACTCCTTCTTGTTAGCGAGTTCCTCTTCAAGGAAAAAGAACCTTAAAGTAGCTCTAGATTATAGTGAGAGGGCTTATACTAATTCCAAGAAGAACAAGAGCGAAATAGCCTCTTTGCGTTCAGTCATCATTGCGGAATTAGGTCAGCTGGGGGAAGCGGAAAAGTCCTTAGCAGTAGTGAGAAGGGGAAACAATTTCAACCCCCCGGTGAGTATCGCCCTCACACACATCTACAGACTTAAGGGGTTACTAACAGAAGCCATATACGAGATAGACCGAGTCCTACTTTACGAACCCAATAATGTAGACGCATTAATCGAGAGGGCTCTGGTACTCAGGGACAAGGGAACTTACGATCAAGCGTTAGTGACCTTGGACATCGCTTTACAGACGGAACCTACTAACGTCCTAGCCATGCTCTTCAAAGCTGAGGTACTCGAGACGATCGGTAGGATAAACGAGGCTATGGCACTCTACAAGGTCATAGACTCAATAGTCTCGAGCCCTCTAATCAAGAAAAAGCTCTCAACGTCCCAGCCTAAGTCCTTGCCCTCCAAACTCCTGAGCACCTCCGCTCCGATTAACTGGGACCCGAAAGTGTGGGTGGGGAAAAAGCTCTCCATATATGAGGTAACTGACGTCTTGGGAGAGGGAGGCAACGGTTACGTGTTAAAGGCTAGGACTCCTAAGGGTAATGATGTTGCGGTCAAAGTCCTGAAAATCTACACCGGTGTACCTGAGGAACACTTCGACACACTCATAAGTGAAGCTAACAGTTTGTCAAAGCTTTCCAACGACCCTAACGTAGTCAAGGTATACGCAGTACACGTGGACAAGTTCCTCATCGAAGAGGTCTTAGCCGGGAACTTTACGTTTTACAAAAGAGAACCTCCTATGCTCGTCATGGAGTTCATGAGGGGCGGAAACATGGCCGAGTTAATGCACGACGACAAGTTCTTCTATTCTACCCAGTGGAATAAGGCTGTGTATAGGGCTATCGCAAGTGTCGCCTCAGCTCTGTACCAGATGCACAAGTTAGGTTTGGTACATATGGACGTCAAGCCCCAGAACATATTCCTGACTGAAAAGCCCAGTTACCCCTATGATCTCCAGAACGTTAAGTTCAAGTTAGGTGATTTGGGTAGTGTTGTTAGGGTCAACGGGAAAGTGCTACAACTGACCGTGGAGTACGCCAGTCCAGAAGCATATTTGGAGAACGCTAAGCCCTACTTCGACGTGTTCTCTTTGGGCATGACCATGTATGTCCTACTTACCAGAAAACTGGACAGACCAGACCTTCAGGAGATGAACAACGCTTACAACTGTTACCAGAGAAAGGACTTTAATTGTGTGAGGGATGAGGTCAGAAAGGCTCAGGGTAAATTAAGGGGATGGGATCCCAATGTACCCGCTGAGGTAAAGCCCTTGCTAGCGTCTATGATATCACCAGACCCCGTCAGGAGACCTACTTCCTTAGAGGTACATAATTTCTTATTAAAATTGTTAAGGTGATAAGAGTCTAGGACAACAGAACAGAAAAAACAAGAAAGAGTACCCTTATCTTATTTCGTTTACCACTTTCTCTATCTCTTGATAAGGAGGTTCCTTTGTAGGATCGTCAGATACCCACTTGTACCTTATCACCCCTTCTTTATCTACCACGAACACCGACCTCTTAGCGAGTATATAGCCAGGTAGTGCAGGGAACTCCCAATAAACATTATACTTCTTCACGATTTCTCTGTTGTAGTCGCTGACTACGATGAAGTTGAGTTTGTATTGCTCTTTAAATGCCTTGTTACTGAAAGGAGGGTCTACGCTGATCCCTATAACTACAGCGTTCATCTCGTTGAATTTAGCCATGGAGTCCCTAAAGGTGCACATCTCTTTAGTACAGACCGATGTAAAGGCTGCGGGGTAAAAGGCTAGGACTACTACTTTGCCTCTGAAGTCTGACAACCTCACTTTTTTCAACTCAGTATCCACAGCCTCGAAGTCCGGGGCTTTCTCTCCAATTTCCGGCATAGGAATTATTGTGTAACGTAAGAATTTAAACAAACTTTTGAAAAGTGCATAAATACTAATGATAAACACCTTTATATGTCCGGATATTCAGGTTCAAAAAGTTACTACTTTTCCTCCTTTAACTTGAAACTTACATAATTTTTTAAAATTAGCAAATGGATTTAAGCAACCGTTCAAAGATCATATTATGGAGAGCCGAAAAATAGTTGAAGAATCGGAACAGTTCTTAGCTACCTCTACACGAGACCTACCATTAGTTTTGGACAGAGGGGAAGGTGTGTGGTTATATGACGTTGATGGTAATAAATACCTAGATTTTACCTCCGGGGTGGGTGTGAATAACTTGGGCTGGCCATCTCATCCTGAAGTCATAAGAGTAGCGGAAGCACAAATGAGGAAACTAGCCCACTCTATGGGGAACGACTTTTATAACGTCCCTCAATTAGAGTTAGCTAAGAAGTTAGTACAACTAGCTCCGGGTGAATTTCCCAAGAAAGTGTTCTTCTCTAATAGCGGGACAGAGGCTGTAGAGGCTTCCATCAAATTAATTAAACAATCTGACCCTAAGAGAAAATACCTTGTCGCGTTTATTGGTTCCTTCCACGGCAGAACTTTCGGTTCTCTATCCCTGACCGCCAGTAAGCCTGTACAGAAATACTTGTTCGGTCCCACTTTACCAGGTGTATTCCACATACCTTATCCGAACCCTTTCAGGAATCCGTGGCACATAAATGGGTATGAGGACCCTGATGGTCTAACAAACGCGGTTTTAGAGTACTTAGAGTCTTGGGTATTCGCCCACTTGGTAGACCCAGAAGAAGTTGCCGGAATAATCTTTGAACCCATACAAGGTGAAGGAGGATACATAGTCCCGCCTAAGGGTTTCTTTTCACAGCTAGAAAAGACAGCGAGAAAGTACGGGATATACCTAATAGACGATGAAGTACAAATGGGTATGGGTAGGACGGGAAAAATGTTCGCGATAGAGAACTTCAACTCTACTCCAGATGTGATCACTTTAGCTAAGGCTTTAGGTGGAGGACTTTACCCTATCGGAGCTACAGTGTTCAGGAAAGACCTAGACTTCAAGAAAAAAGGGATGCATAGTAACACTTTCGGCGGTAATGCAGTAGCATGTGCTATAGGAGTCAAAACGTTAGAGATTGTGAAAGAACTCTTACCTAGAGTTAACGAGTTAAGTAAGCTATTCCGCGAAGAACTTACACAAATGAAAGTAGACGACGTAAGAGGGTTAGGGCTTGCTTGGGGTATAGAGTTCGTGAAAGGTGAAAGGAAAGATCCTGATACAAAGACGAGAGACAAAGTTATAGAAGAGAGTTTTAAGAAGGGATTATTACTCATTCCCGCAGGAAAATCTGCAATAAGGATTATACCTCCCCTAGTGATCAGTGAGGAAGAGGCTAAGATCGGTCTCTCCATGTTAAAGGAGGT
This sequence comes from Stygiolobus sp. RP850M, assembly GCF_037389295.1. Lineage (NCBI taxonomy): Archaea > Thermoproteati > Thermoproteota > Thermoprotei > Sulfolobales > Sulfolobaceae > Stygiolobus > Stygiolobus sp. RP850M. Next base: position 6,501 of record NZ_JBBHKU010000012.1, read on the forward strand.
GATTAACTCATTACGTTGAATTGGAAATATTTCGGTAGACCTTGGGGAAAGTGTGAGGAGTGTTGGGCTAGTTATGGAAGAGGTATACAACATGAAAATTCGTTAAGGTGTTATAAACTAGGGATACCCGTAAGGGCGCTGAAAGTAGGGTTAGAGGAGTTCATCAGGTTATTAGAGGAAAAAGGATATACTGGTAAATATACCATATTCTCTTTTCCTATATCCTTAGCGAGTAAGGGAGTTGTGATCTTGTATTTCGAGAGCAGGGAAGAAATGGAAAAGGTTATTAGTGAACTTTCAAAGTACATAGTGACTGAACCTAAGGATAAGTTCTTCTTCGATAGATTCGTCAATGTAGATTGGATAAATGGGTTTAATTACAGAAGGGGGTGTCCTGAATATGATGAGGTTTTCGGGGACTGGAGAAAATGGAAAAACAGAGATAAAAAGTAGATATATATTTTTAATCCCATCAATCAGTTTTTTATGTCTTCCATCTTTGAAAAAAGCTCGTCTAAGTTTAAGAACTTTGATCTGAGAAATCTTTCATGTAACTTAATACCCTAATTCAGATAGCTACCTTTTACGAGCTTTTGAGCTTCCTCGCTACTTGGGCTAATCTTCTCCCTTGAAATCTCGCTATCTTTATCTCATTTTCGTCTAACTCTTTTTTAGAACCTAGATGTGTGGCACCGTAAGGGCTCCCTCCGGTGGTAGTAGAAGATATTTCAGGAATTGCGTAACCTAGGGGCACTATGATCATCCCGAAGTGATAGGCGTAAGTTGACATAGTTAGGATGGTAGTTTCATGTCCTCCGTGAACTGTAGATGCTTCTGTGAAGAAAGTTACAGGTTTACCGTAGAGCTCGCCAGACCTCCACAAGGGAGCAGTGCTGTCGAGGAATGTTTTCATTCCTCCAGCCATGTTCCCGTATCTAGTTGGAGAACCTATAGCTAATCCATCAGCCCATTTAAGGTCTTCTAAACTCACTTCAGGTATATTACTAGTGGTCTCAATAGGAATGTGAAATTTTTCTACTAATTCAAGGTATAATGTTTCTCTGACTTTTCTTATTTTTGTTTCAGCTCCTTCTTCTTCAGCTCCTTTTGCTATCTCCTTAGCTAGTTCAACTATGGACCCGTACCCGTAGAATAAGACCAATATTTTGACGTCCATAAGTAAAAAGAGCTATACATAATTTAAAATTTGATTCAACATGACCAAGTAAATGTAGGAAAGGTTTTGATATCGGAATAATTATCAACGGATAAAAGCATATAAAAGGGACAAATATGAAAACATTGAAAAATGCTTGTGTTAAGATATTATTACAGCTCCTTCAGGGTCAATAATATATGGAGCTAATACTGAAGACAGCATATATACTTCATACTCTCCATCTCTACCTAAATTCTCTAGTGCTACACTTTTCTTTTCGTATACGTAGAATACTTGCTTTGATATTAATACTACCGAATCTACATTAGGTGAAACATACACATTACCAATTTCTCTGACTAATTCTATTTCCAATGTCCCCGCTTTGTCTACAACTCTATATAGTGACGAATATACGTAGGGCGGAATAATTATCTTTACACCTGAGAAACCAGCAGAGACTATACTTTCATAAGCTTTCACAATATAACTGGCTATATTATCTGGTGTTATCCAGTCACTCTTTTTAATCTTCTTACTACGTTGCAATATCGATAAAGGATGATCCTTAAATAAATTAGTAGATCTTCGAATACTTTGTTAGATAATTACTGACCTATTTATTACTCCCGCGAAATATTACTATCGATTTCGAAAACTTTAAATATTTTACTATCGATCTCGATATTTATGAGTGAACTGATAGCAAAACAAAGAGGAAGACTCAGGTCAATAATACTTTGGCTACTTTACCAATCGCCTAAGAGAGGAATAGATATCATAGACGATGTATATAAGATGACATGGGGTTTCTGGAAACCATCACCTGGATCAGTATACCCTCTACTAAGCAAAATGGAAGAAGATGGAGTGATCAGGAAAATCGACAGTGAGAGGTATACCATAACCGATAAGGGAATTAAGGAGATTGAAGAGATCTTACCTTTGAAACACAGAAGTAGTATTGACGACGCAGTAGAGGAACTGGAAGGGTTATCAACATTCTTCAGTGAAGTAGATAAGGCTCAACTCTCTCGATATAAGGAAAGAATTGAAAAGGCGTTAAGGAAAATCGAGGAGGTGATAAAAGGTGGGTGAGGCAATAAAGGCAATAAACCTCACTAAGGTTTTCGGTAAGTTAGTAGCAGTCGACCATATAAATTTCGAGGTTAGAGAGGGAGAAATATTCGGTTTTCTAGGACCTAACGGAGCGGGAAAATCAACTACCATAAAAATGCTAACTACAGTATTGAAGCCTACGGAGGGAACTGCTATAGTTAATGGTTACGATATAATTAAAGATCCAGCAAAAGTAAGGAGCTCCATCGGAGTAGTGCCTCAAGAGTTCACTGCTGACGAGGACTTGACAGGCTGGGAGAATATAATGATGATGGCTGGGCTCTACGGTATAAGGAAGGACGTAGCTAGAGAAAGGGCTAAGGAACTACTCGATATGGTCGAGCTAACACAAGCAATGAACAGAAAAGTACAGACATATAGTGGAGGGGTGAGGAGGAGGTTGGAAATAGCAATGTCTTTGATCAACAGACCTAAAATCCTATTCTTGGACGAACCCACTTTGGGTCTAGATGCCCAGACCAGAAGCGCAATTTGGAACTACATTATGAAGCTTAAGAGGGAGTATGGAATGACTATCTTCGTCACTACTCACTACCTAGAGGAAGCAGACCTTTACGCTGATAGAATAGCTATAATTGACCACGGTAAGATACTTGCTATAGGATCGCCTAAAGAGCTAAAGGAAAGTATAGGCGGTGACGTGGTTATGCTGACTACCACGAGTGATGAGGAGGCTATGAAATTATTACAGAATCTCGACGGTGTACTCGATGTGAAGAAAGTCGACGGTATGTTGAGGATAAAAGTGAAGCATGGAGAAGAGATGGCCCCTCAAATTCTTGAGAGATTAATAAAGAACGGAGTGAAGGTGTCGAGAATGTCCATAACAGAGCCTACAATGGACGAGGTCTATATGGAATATACGGGAAGAAAAATGAGAGATGAAGAGAGTGATTCAAGGGAGGCATTTGCAATGAGAAGGACTCTTAGGAGGGCTAGGGGATAAACATGGTTGAGGAAATACAGAAAAGAAGAGAAGAGGTAGACAGATCTTCATTCCACGGTCTTTGGACTTTAACAAACAGAGAGTTAAAGAAGTGGTACAAGGCTCCAGTAATCCTCCTCTTATCCGTCGTGCAACCAATCTTCTGGATAGCACTTTTCGGAAAGGCTATGAACCTACAGAGTTTATTCTCTGGAACAGCTCTTTCAATACCCGGATTGAACATACCGAAAAGCATAATTGACCAGATCGGGCAGGAAATATTGAAACAAACTTTCGGCACAACAGATTATTTCTCTTACCTCGCTGCGGGAATGCTGTCCTTCATAGTATTGTTCACTTCAATGCAGAGCGGTATGTCAATGGTATGGGATAGAAGGTTAGGAGTATTGGATAGGCTTTTGACGACCCCAGTACCGAGGGGTAATATAATCATAAGCAAAGTGTTGTCTTCGGTGATCAGGTCATTGGTACAAGCTACTATTGTCCTAGCCGTAGGAGTGCTGTTAGGGATGTCCTTTTATCCGGGAATAAACGTCTTAGACTTTCTTGGAGCTTACGCTGCTCTATTCCTGATGTCCTTCGGACTTTCCTCCCTCTTCCTGGTAATAGCCATTAGAGCAAGTTCATGGCAGTCCCAAATGGCGGTGATGAACTTACTCAATCTGCCGTTACTATTTACCAGCAATGCGTTTTATCCTATAAAGTCGATGCCTTTCTGGTTAAAACCAGTTGCTGAGGTAAACCCATTAACTTATTCAAACGCAGTAGTAAGGGGAATGCTACTAGGTATACAAACAAACCTAGCAATAGACTTCACATACCTCGTCGTGTTTGCCGTAGTCCTATCTGGAGTCGGTATAGTTCTATCATGGAAATATCTTAGCTCTTAGTTACGGTTTGTTTTTTTGTCACCTTTTTATTTTTTTATCTACCAGATATGTAAAATACTCATGAGACTCCTTTTTGTTCAGAAATTTAAGCTGAAGGAACGAGGGAAGGAGACGTGGAGTGAAGGGTGAGGGAGACTACACTTAAAATTTACTGGGATTTACAGTGTCATATTCTACTTCTCAAAAATCTCATTAGTAAAGGTAGATAATATTCAAAAGATATAAGTTTTTAAGTGTTACCGACCCTCGAAACATTAACGTTGTAATTTAATTTGTAACTGTATTTTTATTTGTATTGAACTTAAATTGACCGAGGGTAGTGTATAACCGATTAGTTTGTATATTCTCAAACTAGCCTTTAACAACACAAACTTGAACTACTGTGCTAAAGACAGAGAGTTTTTGGCAAGAAATAACTACCTATCCCTCCCTTATGAAGAAGACTAAGCTAAAACCACTACTCCTACGTTACTAGTGCATTTAAAGTTAATTTACTAAATTTTTTCCAACGTCTCAAGGTATAAGTGTATACATACTAGAAAAATACTCGATCTCCTGCTCCTAACGCGCGTGTTTTCTCTTGTTTAGTCTATCACTTACAAGAAAAAACAAATCTACCCCGAGCAATGCTCCGCCTAAAACCGTGAGGGGTAACATACCTAAAGCTATCCCTACCATAACCATTGCGACAGCTAACTGAAGAGTACCATACTTAAGCATTACCTTGAAAATATCACAAGTCATGACTGAAAATACACTTTAATGTTTATTTACTTTTTATTCTAAGATTTTAGCTTCCCGGCTCAACATAGTTTAAGGAGTTTATACACGGTGAGTAGCATCGTTAAGCAATCAATAGTATGTAGACGAATATCTGAACAAGGGGAGTGTGATTACTGATAAGTTAACTAAGGAGTCGTGCTTAGCGTGTAGCATACTAAGATGTAGTATTCTTGGAATGTTTTCGACAATTCTCCAACGAGAAAAGCCAGATCAAAAATAAGCCCACAATACTTAATAATGTTTAATGCCATTTCACTAATGATGCTAAAGATGTCCAAACTTAACTGATTAGTTCGAGTTATTCCTAATTACTTACTTGGTTTAATTCTTCTTTAGGGCTAACAATAATCCCTTAACTTCTCCAAGTAGTCCTTAACATCTCTCCTTTCACTTTCAGCCTCTAAGTACGCCTTGTCTATAACGGGGAGTTGTGAACAGTATACTAAGACCGCCTTATTCCGGTCTTCCGTACTCCCCCAAAACTTCCACGCTTCCAAGTATGTTATCACTACTTCTTCTGGTGGCACAATATACACATGGTAGGAGTCGACACGGATTTCCAGAGGGGGTTTCCTTCTGTTATAGTTTTCTCCTACAATATCTATACCTTTTTCGGATATCTCTCTTATCTTAGGTAAATATATCCTGAGACCGAAGTCTGAGAACTCCCTCAATACTTCTCTTACTATATCGGCACTACCACCTTCTACAATTATATCTACGTCACCCGTTCTATAGCTCCTTCCTGAATAGATCTCCGCTGCAAAACCTCCTACTATGATTACCCTACCGAGCCTTTTCCTTTCAAGTAAGGTGTTGAGTATAGCTAAGAACTTCAAAAAGCGGTCTGTCTCACTACCTTTTAACTCTCCTACTCTTGAAAGTAATTCCCTAAACAACCAGTCGTGTAATATATTACTCCACCTTCTACTTTCCAACAACCTAGTTCTTCTAATAACCTAATATTCTCTTCACCCAGTTTAGCTAATCTTTTCAACTCCTCGTCCTTAATCTTGCTCCCCCGAGGTCTCCCTCTGTCCTCAAGTAGCTTAATCACGATTTTAGGGTCTACCACAAGATGATATTAATGACCAAGGTTAAAAACTTATAAAGATAAATAGTTACTGACTTCCTTATATAAAACATATTAGTCAGATCTGGGTAATACAGATCTGACTGGGGTGTAGGCCGTTGACTTCCTTGGGCTTAAAGCCCGGTGGGGAGCTTGGCCGCCTCCAACTCGG
>NZ_JBBHKU010000013.1:0-2541 GCF_037389295.1 Stygiolobus sp. RP850M
AAATATAAGACTACATTTCATTGAAAAGAGTGAAAACAACAACGAGCTGATTTTACTGCCCACATCAGTACCTGACGGTTTTATAAAAATGTTGACAATCCTTGTAGCTGTGTATCTGTTAAAAATGTCGACAATCATTATCGATGAAATAGAGAACTCCCTCCACCTTAAGTACATTGAAAGACTAGTTGATATAATGCGATATTCCGACTCACAGTTCATAGCAACTACACATTCGCCACTAATTATCGACTTCATGGATCCTTCAGAAATAATAATTCTTGATAAAGAAAGAGGAGAGACTAAAGTTAATAAAGTACAAGAGCCGGAGAAATTGAAGGAAAAGTTAACTGAGAACGGCATCTTGTTAAGTGAATGGTTGTTATACTAAGTGAAAAATAATGAAAATAATTCTAGCAATTACAGAAGATAAATACGGTTGCAGTGCAATCGCTGAATTAATCAGAAAACTTGAAGAGAATAAAAAGATAGAAAATGAAATCAAATTAGATTGCCATTCTATGGGTGGAAAAGGAAATATAATCTCTGCAAAGACGGTAAGAATTGTAAAAAGTTCCATTTTTAAAGGATACAACAAAATCATGATCTTTGTGGACAGCGATAATGAAGATTCCCAAATACTGGAAAATAGGATACAGCAGTTATTAGATTTTGCCTTGACTTCAAGGCTACACCTAACGAGAAATCCCATAACTGCTGTAGGATAAAAGATATGTTAAAAAGAAATGGTGTAGATATGAATAAAGTCTTTATCATTGTTTTCAATCCTCATATTGAAATACTCTTAGCACCACAAGAGAACAATCCGTTAGAATATTTGAAAACGCATGATAAATATGAAAAGAGTGACTTACCTAAACGTATAAGAAACATAGACTTAAATACGGTCTATAAATTAGAAGTTTTTCAGAAAATTGTGAAAACCTTGAATGACCCTTAATTGTGGACATCCCCCCAATATTCGATAATTCTCTCCATATATAGACTTTCTAAGGATAGGAGTGAGATGAAAGTGTAGGGACAAACGTAGGAATGTAATAAAATTAATTTAGCTTAATATGTTTCTGAACGCTAACTTGCAAAGATTCATAAGAGTGTTATATCCTATTCTTTCATACTTAGTAAACCTACCACTACTTGACGGAATTTCTATCTTAACATCTTTACTAACGATTTCATTTACAATCTTCTCGACGCTACAAAGATCTCCTAGCAAAAGAATTCTCATAAGTCTGGGCTCAGCACCTAAGGCCCTTTTCACTAAGCACCATGGGCAAAGCCTCTTACCTGGTGAAATCAAATTCTTTATAGATCTTACGTCTTTCTCGTCTCTCGCAACTCCGAGCTCAATTAATTTTTTCTCGAATTCGTCTTCCTTGGGCATTATAATTACCGCTGGCAAAACACCACATGAAGTACAGAATTCGTAACCTCTTCTAGATTTCTCACCAATTTGAGGTAACTTGTCAAATTTAGTTAATTCAAATAATTTTAAGCGTGACTTGGGAGTAACTTTCACTAGTTTACTCTTCTTAAACTCACTAACTAATTGACGATATTTATTGTCGTAAATCTTCCACGAATCTGAGCGTAATTTGCTATTGTTAAATATCTCATCCTTAATTACACTCACTTGTCTCACACGAATGTTTAAAGGAGTAGTTTGAAGTAAATCCTCCGTCAGTTTTAACACTTAAAGATATTTTAGTTTTCTTTGCATAACACGTATATTTCCAAGGGAGGGATCCTATACTATTAAAATACGTGAGGAAACGTAAAAGGTTCAAGACAATATCTTCTTACTTTCTACAAGCATATTCCTAACGTCCTGTAACAAGTTTTTCACACTGTCTAAATCTAACTTAGCTTCATGAAATCCCCAGACGTGAAGTGTGTAAGCTGAATTCCAGCCGTTTTTAACCCAATCACCTAACTTCAAGGAGAGTTTAATTGCAGCATTTGTTAAAGTGTACGTATGCCATCTATCTTCTTTTACGGCTTGCTGATATTCTGACAAGTTGAACTTCTCAGCCAAAGCCTTAACAATTTCCTCGGCAACTTTGTAAGTCTTTTCAGAGGCTTGTATGACGTCACCCTTCTTTAAATATTCCTCAGCCTCAGTCATGTATTTCTCAGCTAAAATGAGTCTGAGTTTTACCCCCTCTTGCGGGTCTCCTTTAGATAGAGCAAAAATTATTAAGTCCTCGATGTTTATACCCTTCTCTTCCGCCTTTCTTATTAATTCCTCCATTATGACATATTTGGTGTATATGCCTTAAATCAATTACAGCTATTAATCCGTCTCATTATCCGTTTAACCAAGAGGGTTTGAATTCAACCGCCGTTTGATACAGTATCGAGATCTGTGGGGGTTTGGGCTTCATAGGATTTCATATTACTTAATATCAATCCTCAGCCGTTGGGCTTCACCGGAGTCACGGGTCATTGCCCCGTTCATACCCCTCCGCCCCTTTAGCGGGATAACCCCGACCCACCTACTCCCAGTGGGAGTAAAAAAGA
>NZ_JBBHKU010000014.1:0-12172 GCF_037389295.1 Stygiolobus sp. RP850M
CGAGTTGGAGGCGGCCAAGCTCCCCACCGGGCTTTAAGCCCAAGGAAGTCAACGGCCTACACCCCAGTCAGATCTGTATTACCCAGATCTGACTAATATGTTTTATATAAGGAAGTCAGATTGTGATTAAGGTAGGTACTTGCGGTTTCACCTATAAACACTTCAGGTATTTCGACACCTTAGAGGTACAACAAACATTTTACGACATTGTTAGTGACATTCAATTGCAAAAATGGAGGAAGTTAGCTGAAGAAAACAATGTAGAGCTCACAATAAAGGCGCTACAAATAATAACTCACGAGTATAACACGAGTACCTACAAGAGAATGAAACATAAGTTCGGAGATGCTAAAAATTACGGGTCGTTTAAGGATACTAAGGAAGTTAAGGAAGCTACTGAGATCACGTTAAGGGAGGCAAAGGAGTTGAACGCTAAGATAGTCATTTTCCAGTCTCCTGAGTCCTTTAAACCGTCCGACCGTAACGCTAGGGTTGTCATAGACTATTTCTCCATCCTTGACAAGAAATTCAAATATGGTTGGGAACCTAGGGGAGAATGGTATAATGAGCTGGAGTTATTGAGGAAGGTCGTAGAGGAGTCCGGTGTAATCCACGTAGTAGACCCCTTCAAGCACACTTCATTAACAACTGTGAAGTACTACAGACTTCACGGTATAGGAAAAGGTGAAGTGAACTATTCTTACAAGTATACCGACGACGACCTCAAAGTATTGAAGAACATGGTAACCGACGGGTCGTACGTAATGTTCAATAACATCTACTCTTTTGATGATGCATTACGATTTAAGAAGTTACTCTCTACTAAGTAATAGAAAAATCACTTAGTTTTGAGGATCCTAATTCTAAAAGTGTTATCATCTCTTTTTATTTCGCACGGATAACCTCTAGACTCGCAGATCATTGGTATTGAAAGCTCTGCTGGTTCGTTATCACTTATAATCTCAATAACTTCACCCTCTTTCATCTGATTAAGTCTTTTTACGATCTCTATCTGGGGCTCCGGACAAGGTTCTCCTCTTAGGTCAAGTATTAAGTCTGGTTTGCTTTTCTTTATTTTTTCATTCATTAAATTATACTTTCAATAAAAAACTAAATATATTCCCGCTTTATAAACTATCAGTTTAGATTTGATAAAAATTATACAAAATAAACAATTTACTCCTAATTTTTAATTCATTCAGGGCTGGTTCCTTGAAAAGTATTATTGATTCGTATTTTTCGAGTTTTGTCATCAATACTTCATCTATATATACTGCGTAAAGTGTTGCTCTGACTGTAACGGATAAACTTACTAGTTCAAGTATAGCGTCCTGTCCTTGTATTAATTGTCCGTTGTAATTCACATTTATTTTCGCAATTCTTCTGTTTTTAATTAATATTCTTCAGTTTACGTCTTTTCCTTTTATTACTACTATTCCGTATTCCACGTCTTCGCTTGCTTTTGTTATCTTTTGTAATATTTGGCTAAATGCGCCTTGTTCTTCCAGTAGTTTCGTCGGTGTTATATCTTCTATTCCAATTTCGCTCTGGGTCTTAAGATGGTATTTTATGTACGGTATTATGAGATCTTCTACCATATGTTGAGCTAAGACGAAAGGTCTCCTCCTTAGTATTTTATCTAGACCAGCTACTTTGTAGTCAGCAGTTATAATTATTCTTACAAGCGTTTCCATAGGCTTTATTGCCTTGGTTTGGAGTTTCATTTCCCAAGTAAATTTCTGGTCTTTTGTCCATCCTCTATAAATTACACCCTCTGACGAGTATACTGTACCTTCCATTTCCCCTTCAAAGAAGTTCATCTTTGTGTATGGTGTACCAAAGATGTATATTACTAAGAACTAGTTCGAGAAGCCTGAAATTGAAGAAGGTTTTACATATTTTCCTTCTTTTTGGTCATAAACTTGTAGTATGTTGATATGACCAAGGACTCCGGTGAGGAGGAAGGGATCCGTCAGTACGCTTACTACTCTATCCTTAGAAGTTTGGATTGTAACATCGTGTGAATAAACACTCATAACTATCCCTAGAGATCTACCATAAATTTACTTCTATTTAAATTTAGCTTAAATTTGTTCTAATAATCATTCAGTAAAGTCAATTTAGTGATGAAAATGAAGAGAAGTGACTTTATTAGGTTGTCGATGATAGCTGGAGGAGCAGTTGCTGTATCTCCATTATTTACTCCACTCTTAAATTATATGGGATTTTACTATAATGGGTTACAAGTTATATCTAAAAATTATCTAGTTGCTAGCAATACGTTAGGTCTTGAAGGATTTCTTAGAACAGATAATCCTATTCCTCATCATCTGGTAGGATGACAATTACTACCACCTCCTTTTCCAATAAGCCCTTAATCTTCTCGTGAGTGCTCTTAGGAACGTATATTGCATATTTTGGGTCTCCGTATTTATCATGACCCATTGAGAATATTTTTGAATGGAATGTAACTTGAACCATGATTGATTATTTAAAGTAAAGTTTATAAGCTTTACTTACAAAAATTAATCGGAGGGTACCACTATGAACTCGATGAGCAATGTGAGGGGGAGGAAGGTACTCAATGAAACTCCCCATGTCCTCAAAGGGAGTGGTTTAACTACCGCTCCCGTAGACGCATAGGGAGGGAAATAAGGGGAATGAGGACGAGAGGTTGAATACAAATTCATGAAACCTCAATGAAAGTCCGACCCCTACTAACGGTGTTGTCTTTATTGCATGGATTGTTTGTTCAACAAGCATAGCTAAATACGTTTTAGTTCTAACTGTACCTCTACTATTCAGCTCTACCAATGCCTTCAAGAACACATCTATATTATCTACCTCAACTATGTTAACAAAATCATAATCACCGAATAATACATATTGCTCCTTGACCTTGGCCCCTATTTTGCTGAGTTCTTCGTTGACCTCTTTTATTCTTTCTGGCTTGTCTACTATTGTTTCAGCTCCCTTGTCTGTTAGGTTAGAAAGCACTACAAACGTTGTCATTAACTATAATTTAAGAAAAACGTTCTCATATATTTTTCTAGTATTTAAAAAATTATAATTATATAAATGTATTTACAAGAATTAATGTATTTATGTACTTAATGAATATTACTAAACTTACACGCTCTACGAGAGAAGACTCTTTTATGCCTAAAAAGAAAGAGTTAAGAACAAGATTTCCGCAGACAATAGAAAAGTTATTATTTATTATCTAGTTCTCTCAACTATAACTTGAACTATGGATAACTTGTATTTTAACGCTTCTTTTAAACTATCCTCTATATCTTCAGGCCGCTCAACTAACTTAAAATATCCACCAAAACCTTTTACAGTCTCCCCTATGTTATATCTTCTAAAATCTGCCCCAGGGTAAATTTTTTTAGCCTTTGCTAAGCCCTCTGGAAATACTTCGTCTACAGCCTCAGCACTAGCTAACCATCCCCCGTTATCATAGATTACTACTAGTACATCACCTCCATATGTTGTAACTGTGTAATAAAAGGCCTCAGGAACCCCGAAAATGAAACCACCATCACCGGTTGTAACTACTACTTTCCTTCCACTAGCAATAGAATAACCTACACCACCCCCTAACGCCCAACCTAAGTGACCGAAGCCTGGATCTGCAAAATATTGTCCGAAAGCTAGGCGTGCGTATTTGGGATTAAATTGATACTCGTTAAATATGACTAAGCCTAACTTGCCCACATAATACGATAATAACTTGGGATGAACAACCTTCATTTTTTTGAGCTTCTCAATCTCCTCTGCCTTCTTCTTTTCTTGTTCAGTATGGAGTTCTTTAATCCTCTCTTTCAGTTCCTTCTTTTCGGGTAGCTTAAGTTTAGAGAAGAACTCTGATACCGTAGACTGTACACATAGGTCGCAAGGGAAACCATAAAACGGTATATAAGAATATGAGGGATCAACGTCGACCCTTATTACTTTTCCCTTGACTTTCACCTTTTTAGGGATCCAAGGTACCTCAGATTCAACTACTATGACCAAGTCGGTTTGAGATAGGTCGTAATAGTCTACTCCCATCTCACCTTCGTAATTTACCACTTCACCTACATAATTCAGAACTGGGATACCCACCTCGTCAGCAAAGGACTTCAAGCTATCGAACCACTCTTTCTTCCTCCCAGCTCTCCATGTGACAATAACGGGGTTTCGGCTTTCCTCTATTAACTTCTTAGCCTTGACCAAATCCTCCTCCCTAACACCCGGAGAAAAAGTAGCTAGAGGTCTCTCGTACCTTCTCTCAGTTTTTTCTACACTTACCTCTCTGGGAATCATGAGGTAAACCGGCCCAGTAGGTTCGCTAAACGCTAACTGAAAAGCCCTGTTTACGGCTTTTTCCACCTGCTCGGCACGCCTTATCTCGAAGTCCCACTTAACCCACTGTCTGACGACTTCACCTTGATCCCTAGCTTCCTGAGTCCAATGAATACGTAAATTCCTACTAGCTGTACTCCCATCTTCCGTGTAAGGGCTTCTCCCGGCTATTATTATAAGGGGGATACGGGAAGTGTAAGCGTTAATGATTATACCCAATGCGTTTGCTGTTCCGGGCAGTGTATGGAGTGCAACGACTCCTATTTTTCCCGCTAAAGAATAACCTAGAGCAGCTGATGCCGCCGTTATCTCGTGGGGCACTACTATAAAATCGGGCAAGGACGGGTCTCTTACTTTTTCCTCGATGAAAGCAGCATAATCAGTACCCGAGACCATAAATATCTTGTCAACGCCCATTTCCTTCAACTTAGAAAGGAGAATTCTAGCACCGCTTTCCATGCCTACATATCGTCTTTTTACAATATATATTGATTGGTGTAAAAAAGAGGAAAAAGTATAACGCTTTAACGTTTATATTCGAAACCGTTAGAATCTTGGTACGCGTTTACGGAATAAAGTAAAGTAAGGTTTTTCAATTCTGTCATAGAATACAAGCGTCTACCATCATCGGCAATAGTTAATATGAAAAATTAGGTTTTAATGAGAATACGTAAAAATTATTTGGTTCGCCGTTTAACACTTGGCGGATATGAGACATTAGACGAAAGTAGGGAAGAAAAATCCATAACCTTTAATTTACTGTATACCTGAAGTCTTTTATGAACTTAGTCGGTGAGTCTCTTTTTTCTTGTAATCACTGTCCCAGACTGATGAATTACGCCCGATCCGTAGTCCCTCCACCGCGGTTTAAGTTATGGAATTACTGGGCAAAACCTGTCCCAGGCTTTGGTGATCCAAACGCTAGAATCCTTATTGTAGGACTTGCCCCTGCTGCCCATGGTGGTAACAGGACTGGGAGAGCTTTCACTGGAGACCAATCCGGACAATGGGTAGTCAGGGGACTTTACGAAATAGGTCTCGCCAACAAACCGGAAAGTGTTTCGCGTGATGATGGTCTTATACTAAAATGCGTATACGTGACTAATGCTGTGAAGTGTGTTCCTCCCAAGAATAGACCCACTAATGACGAAATAAAGAAATGTTCGTTAAACTGGTTAATAAAGGAAATTAACTCTTTGAAGCATCTCAAGGTCATTATCCCCTTAGGTAGGATAGCGTTTTATAGTGTGTCAATATTATTGGGAGTAAAAGCTGATTTCGAGCACGGTAAAGAGATCGAAGTGGGAAAATATAAGGTGTTAGCTAGCTATCACGTGAGTGCACAGAATACGAGGACTGGAAGACTCAACTGGGAAGACTGGTTGAAAATTTTGAGGAGAGCTAAAGAGTTAGCTGAATGTTAGAGAGGATGCGGTCAAATAAGAGATAGAATTAAGTGGTTTATTATACTGTGTATTGAGATGTAAATAACTTAAGTCGAATAAGTATAATAACTTAACACATAAGTTCACGTCGTGAAGTACGTAAACCAAGTAAAAAATCCTCACGGGACTGTCGTAGTAGAATTGCTTTCAGACCCTCATTTCACTTTTAAGAACGTGCTCGGAGCTGATAAAGTCGAGACTCAAAACGGTAAAATTAAGGCTGAAATACCACTTAGGGGATTATTCTTTCTACGATATAATTTAGTAATTTATTCCACAAGGTTCTCGTCACGTAGTAGTATTAAATACGTCATGGAGATCGCCGATTTCGAAAAGCCCCGATTAGGCGAATTGGAATTTAGTGTTAGCAAGTGTTGGTTGAAGGTAAGGTTTGTCGCCGATCTCCCTATTGAGATTGTCTTAGCTAAGCAGCTGTTGAAAAAAGTAAAAACTTTTGAAGAGAATTTTGAAGAAATTATCACACTAGAAAGAATAAAAAGAAAGATTTAGAGGGTAACGATGAAAAATGTTTAACTTTTTCTTTTTCCTTCTTTTTAATTCTCACTCAGATGCCGTAGGAGTGACTATTTCCTCTCTAGATTCCTCCTCTAAGTTTTTGTCCTTGGACTCAGGGACAAATAACACCGTAAGTAATGCCCCTATTATGCTAACCACGGCTAACATTATCAGAATGTCTTTAATTCCAAGCTGGTGCAACAACAAGGGGAATAAGTAAGTAGTTATAGCAGCACTCAACTTCCCTGATGCTGCAGAAATGCCGTGACCAGTAGTTCTAAGCCTTACGGGATAGACCTCAGCTGGGGTCACGAGAGTGGTCTATTAGGACCGAAGTTAATGAAGAAGAAAGATAAGGCGTATATTAGAAACGCTGTAGTAGCCGGGATTAAGAAACCTTCTACTTTAGTATTGCTGACTATCATGACACCCTTCACAATTAAGTATATGACAGCCATTATTACAAAGCCTTGGATCTGTATTAATTTCCTACCTAATCTATCTATCAATGCTACAGCAGTGAAATAACCGGGAAATCCTACCAAATACGGCACAGCACCTAAGAACAGTGCGTATGTAAGTCATTATGGAACTGTGCTGCTGTTAACGAGCCCTTGGAAGGGAATGGGCTCCCGAATATCGGTGAGATTATTGCCGAAGAATACAGACCGGTATCATAGATCGCTATATCGAGTATAAACCACGTTACAGCCGTACCAATAAGCAGGGTTCCATAAGACCTAAATAGGTCTATTATGTCCCTTTCTTTAGCCTTTATCTCCTGAGATAGGCTCAGATCAGCTCCCAAGAACTTTGCAGCCTTCTTCTACCTTACCTTCAACCAGCAAGGAGTAACGTGGCGTTTCGGGTACCTTCCTTCTCAAGTAAATTACTGTAGCTGCCGGAATTGCACCAACACCAGCTATTACCCTCCAAGCAAGGTCGGGCGGTAAAAACAGAGCTGAAAATATACCTACTACAGCAGCAGCAATAGAGCCTAGAGCTTGGTTTGAGAAAACTAAAGCTATTAACTTACCTCTGTCTTTGACGTTGGCATATTCACTCATTATTGTAGCCGAAATTGGGTGTCTCCGCCAATACCTATACCCAGTATGAACCTGAAGATGATAAGCCAAATTAAGTTAGGCAAAAGTGCACTCAGTAAGGCACCTATGCTTAGGATAGTAGCTTTTACACCGTATACCTTTTTCCTTCCCCAGTAGTCCCCTAAGAAACCGAAGAATAGTTGCCCTATAATCGCAAACCATAACGATAAGGAAGCCAGTAAACCAGTCCAGAAAGCGGAGTTACTTCCTACCAAGTATTCGGTAAAGCCCGGTATTATAATTCCCGCATATTTGTATGCATCCGTTATAATCGCCAGAATATAACTTATATTTAACAAGTCATATGCGTCTGAAAAAAAATTCCCATACCTGATGCGTACCATATCTTTATATGCGTAAAAGTCAGTTTTAGAGAATATATCGACTTAAATGGAGATTCCGATTTATTCATGGTTTTACGCGTAGAAGATAAACTTAAAAATATTCTTTACATTGTTAAAGTAGTAGATAGAGCAATATATAGTTATATATAGTTAAAAAGTGATTATAGCGTATAAAGTCGATGATAATAAAGGATGTAACTATGTTAAAAATAGTTAAAATTGATTCGTAATACACTATCACTAAATTAATAATACTAAACATTTTGAATGAAAAATAATTAGTTCCTAATTATAAATATAATACTGTTAACGAAAAATTCAAAATCAATTTTGTAAAGTTTTTAACATCTGATTAGCCAAAAAATTTATATTTATCTGTTTACAGATAATAATATTGAGGATGAAAATGAAATTCAGTTCAAAATTAATGTCAAATGTAAAAGTATTAAGTTATAGTAGAATAATGTTAGTAGCTGCAGCAGTAGCAGGTCCAATAATTTATGCATTAGTAACAGGCGAATTAGCATCATTACTACACATGAGTATAAGCAGAAGTGACTTAGTAACATTATACCAGCCTGATGGAGGAGGAAGCAAAGGAGGGGCAGCTTCCCCTCAGTAGTAGTCAAAGACCATTTTAAAAGAAGAATAATTTTAATATTATAAATTGTTTATGTGCATATTTAAAATTATTTCTAAGGGAGAACTGAGGTTTTTAGATTCTAATTTAAATTTATTTGATTTTCTAGATACAGAATATGAAGTGGGGTCGACATTCATAGTAAATCTAACATTATAGACGTCGAGTATGGTTGTGTCAACATCAATAAGTAGTTTAAGAGTTGGAAAAGGAATTTCGAATATAAAGTAATCTTCTTTAGGATAGAGATAATAGTAAGTTACGTATCCAAATGAAATAATACTTCTAGGTGGTACAGGCTTAAGTAAAGGAATTGTAAATACACATATATCATTAGGGCATAGGTCTTTTTCTAGTAACTTTTTTATCTTATTTCCTGTGGAATCAAAATAATAAAATTCTTTGTTCCATACAATATCGCCATAAAAGCTAATATTGATACGATTAATATAATCTAAAGACATATTTACGAATTTCTCATTCATTTTATATTCTACAACTACGTAATCCTTTGTAACTTCTATCGGTCTTAAAGTATCTTTTCTATAAATAGTTAAGTTCATTTGTTGATTTACTACTACATAGCCTCTCTCATTCATACCTAAATCCTGACAACTGAATATTTTTCCCATCTTCTCGGCTTCCTTTATTACCTTTCTTAATTCTCCCAAAGGTAAATTAGTTTCCTCTTTTATTCTTGAAAGGGGAATACATGTTCGATCTTCTTTAATTGATATTTCATTCATAACATTAACTATATCGGATAGCGTTTGGTACAATGTTCTATCATTAATCATATCCGATATTATTATTATAGTGTATATTTATATTTTTACTATTTTAGACATGTTCATAACATTTCAGTGGTTACAATATTTGATCGCATAACAATATTAAACTTTGACAATATAGCAGCCGTATTATGAGACTTAATAAGGGGATTCTGGGAAAACTTATCAACTCTAAAATCTAAAATGGAAATGTTAATATCCTTAGTTTGTGTTCGAAAAACAGGATTATTTGGTTCAGATTTTGATAGTAGTGAATACAAAATTTGGCAATTTATGATTCATCAGGATTTGATTCAGATATCCTTAAAATGATAAAAGCTATTTATGTACGTTGGGTCTTAATACTGTGAGCTAATTTTAATTATTATAGTTATTTTTCTATTTATTGAAAGTTCTAAGATTAAGTATTAATAAGGAAGGATAGATATAATACTTTAGTTTAAATCGCGTAATAATTAAGATAGTTAATTTAAATTGAAATGTAATCTATATATATATACCACTTATTAATCCATTATCCTGACGTTTTGTTAACTCTGTTAATGCTCCTAATGTAAGTCATTAGGAATACAGTTATTTTTAATTATATTGAAAATTATAATTCATGTGTTTATTACGAGTTGTTAATGTAAATAGACCAGTTCTTACAAATGATGTGGTATTTGTCAATTATGACGACTTCGTAAAACTCGGAGACGAGACATACTTAAGGGTTTTAGCATCTGACAAGAAATGGGATGAGATTAGTAAAAGTTACTTTTACTTTATCGTGAATAAGCTAAGGGCTCTAGGTTTACTTATAGACAACGCTTTGTCCTTTAAAGTCCTGTTACCTTATAAGCCCTCACATAATGGTCTCTCAGTTACAGAAGGAATAGCATTCGTAACACAAGATAAGAAACTTATCTATTATAATGCTGAAAATGAAACGTATAAGTGCGGAGGATGTCCAGTAAATTCTGAATGTCTTTTAGGAGTAAAGTCTTTGGCTAAGGAAATGGAGGTAAAAATAAGGAACGAAGAGCTAGATACAGCTTGGCTCTCAGTAATCGAAAGTGTTAAGTCTCAAGTTATGTCTAATCTACGTTTCCTAAGGGCTAAAGCGGATCTAGAAGAAGTAAAGGTGAAGGCGGTTGAGTATGCTAAAGAGCGTTTATAAACTATCCCTTTTGACGAGTCTACTACTCGTTGTAACATTCTCTCTAGGTCTAGCTAGAGCTCTTGCAGATGATGGAAAAATCAAGGTCAGTTTCTCAGATGGCTTCCTCTACCTTCACGTGACCTTTGCTGTAATAACTGGTATGTTGTCACTTGCTCTGTTTAAGCTAGCTTACAATACCGGTCTTCTCTTCCCACGTCTCCTAGCTTCCGTTAACCTTATCGCAATAGGAATAGCAGGGATTTCGGGACTGACTGTTCTATTGATGCGTAACGATTTGTTAGCCACCCTAATGCTTTACTCTTTTGAAGTCTCTTTCGGCGTCTCCTCCGTACTCATAGGATATCTTTACTGTTTCTATCGTCATCTTTCTGAGAGATGTTGAATATCTTTTTCGTAACATAAGAGTAATAACCGGTTGTGAGCCGTTTAAGTCCTTCTGGTATTTTTGGAATTACCCACAGTATCATCAGTGGTGTATAAATAAGACCTGAAGCTATGAAAGAAAACACCCATGCGTTACTTAACAACGTATTCTCGCCCGGGTAAGGTAAATATATTAGTGAGGAAACAACTAGGAATGTTATTACGGCAGCAGGGTTTACTCCCTTCCAGTACTTGAACCGCCCCTTGGATAAGAAAACGTCTAATAGTTCGAACTTAAACCTCCTTATCAAGGCGTAATCGAATATTATTATTCCCTCTACACTTCCCAGCAAACCACCGTAAGTCAACAACCAATTCTCGATATAGTTATAAGCGTTACCGTAGTAACTCCACGCTCCTAATGCTAGACCTATAACGATTAGGACTAAAGATCCCTTAAACCACGTCAACTTCTTAGGGAAAGTATTGGCTATATCGTAAGCAGGGCCTACAGCGTTAGCGAATACGTTTACCGTAAAGGTAGCTAAGATGAAGGCTAAAAGCACAAACACGTTTAGGGGAGGTAACATATGTAAGGTCACAAGGACTATTGGATCCCAGATAGGTTGTCCGTAAAGCTTGAGGGAAGAAGCAGTAGTCATAGTTGATATAACTGCGATAGATAACATGAGGAAGGGCATGGGTATTTGTCCTAAAGTTTGGGCTACTTGGCTTTTAGCAAACCTTGTGTAATCAGGCATTGTTATAGCCATGGTAGCCCAGAACGCGATGTTGGCGTTTAAGAAAGCTAACATGGTGAGAAGGTTGCCAGAAGAGGTAGATAAAGAAAGATATCAACGTTCCGGTTCACTTTTTGCATGAAGTAAGACCACGTTAGGAGATATCCTAAGAGTATTATAGGTTCGCTCAGTCTTGTCAACCACTTCAATACGGGCTGCTAAAAATTAACGCTACAGCAGTTATGGGACTTTAACGTAACTTAAAGATTTTCATCAGCCCAGGCGGTCCACCTAAATAACGTTCAACGAACCTGAGGAACGCCTCCACGCTCCTCAGGTTAAGAGCCCCCACCAGCTCCCTGACAACGTTGACCATGATGGTGAAGATCGTGAGGTAACCCTGAAGCCTCTCTCTCCTCCAGAACGAAGAGTCCTCCAGTCCAAGGGCCTTGACATCCCTGTGGAGCTCCTCAATCTCCCACCTCATCCTCCACGCCTCCTCGATCTCCTCCTCGCTGAGCGAGAGATCGGTCGTGTAGAGGTACCTGACGTGTGTCCCGGAGTCACCTTTATATTCTTGGACTAGCAACTTTACCGTAATCACTCGGTCTCCCAAGGTCAGGTCGGCGTAGTAGACTCCGGGGGGTAAGTCTCCCACTCGGAGGTGTCCCTCCACCTCCTCGAGGGTCCCCCGGGCCGACTCAACCCTGAGGAG